>JAJBAV010000048.1 GCA_020532085.1 Candidatus Cloacimonadota bacterium
CGGCGCTTGAGCTCTTCTGCCGGCATCTTGTCACTTACTTGGATCTGTCTCATCTGTACCTCCAGTGAACTGAAACTGGAGATACAATAACCTATATTTGGAATTATGCAAGCGAAATGGTATGAGGCATTACCCGGAAGGTCTGGATTCCGGGTCCGGTGCTGCTGGAGACTATGCTCGCTGGCTCGCTCGACTCCAGCTTCACCGCCCGGAATGACGGAGCGGGAGAGGGCGGTAAAAAAGTCAGTATCCAGCCGATCTCTCCACCCACTCGGTTTGAAAGAGAGCCTTACTTTTATTTCGAAAGAGCAAAGAAAAAACGCGCCCCGTCTGAGGCGCGTTACTGTGGGCCAATGTATTGGACAAGAATAAGTTACATCTTCGGAGGTTCGTTCATTTTACCCATAAAGAGCACGGTGCCAGAGGGTTTGTGCACCAGCAGGTAAACAAAAGGCTTGTCAGCTCGGAAGATCGGGGTCGCGTCCGGTCCGGGAGCGGCTTTGGTGGCCATCACCACGCCGGTGGCGGCTGCCGCTTCGGTGCCTTCCTCGTTCACTTCCACAAAGGCTTTGTGGATCACGTCCAGGATGAAGAGCCCGCGGCCCGTGTCATCTGGAATGATGCCGTTGAAGTTGGCCAGATTGGGGTTGAAGGCGTCGGTCATACCCATCTTTTTCAGCATGTCGGAAAGGCCTTCCAGCGTGAGTTCAAACTTGAATTTTGGGATGAAGACCTTCACTTCCTGCGGGGCAAGGGCTTCGTTCCAGGCGCTGAAGTTCTTGGGAGTCAGATGTTTGCCCATGGCGTCTATCTCATCCGGCAGCACGAACAGCATGGCCAGCTCTTCCTCGGCATAGGGCAGTTCCAGCAGCTGCAGCCCATCCATCTGCGCGTAGCGGTATTCCCCGCGGGCGGTCATCATTTCCACGGGCCGGCTGTTTTCTTCGGTGCGCTCGGTTGAGGAGACAAAGAACTTGTCCTTCATGGTGAGTTTGGGCTCGAACTCATTGAGCCAGCTGCCTTTGAAATAGATGGCGTTCACCAGCACCAGGCCTTCGTTGCTGTCGCGGATGTGGTCTTCGGTCACCAGGTCCTTGATCCGGTTTTTGGTCTTTTCCTCCACCCAGGTGTTGATGAACTTCGCAGTGCCGCTGAAATCAGTGAAATCCAGGCTGTAAAGGTCGCTCAGGTAGCTTTCGCGCAGCAGTTTCAGATAATCCTTTTCGATCAGCTTTTCGTTGCTGGTGGAACCAAAGAGGGCATTGGCCACATTCAGCTCGGCCTTGCCCTCGGCTCCGATGGCGTTCAGAGACTGTTGCAGGGCGAGATAGGCCTGGTGTTGCTCTTCCGCGGGCAGATCGAAACTCAAGGCTTTGGCCATTTGATCCGCCGTGTTGCCTTGGGCGCCGCCGTACACCATAGACAGCGCGGAAGTGATGCTGTGGGGTGAATAAAACAGGTTTTTCCCGGGCTCGTCGGCCAGGGTGTAAAGATTGAAGGCAAAAGCGTTGTTTTGCGCGCCCAGGCTGGTGTTCACTTCGTCGCTCACCGGCGCGGGGTCGGCTTTCTTCTTGTTGCAGGCGCAGCCAAATCCCAGGCTCAGCACCAGGAGCATCAGCAGCAGCGTTCTAATCTTGATCATCGGGACCTCCATGTCTTGATACAAACAATACTCCCAATCGCGGCCTTTCCGTCAATCTTTTTATTGAAAACCCGCGTCGTCCCAAGTATCAATACGGTATCAATACGGAATCAATACGGATGAAATCCGTATTGATTCCGTATTGATACCGTATTGATATTGGGAGCCAGTCGGGTTTCAGGTGGGAAAAATAGCTGGCGTGGCTAGTCTCCTGAAAATGCTTCCGGAGATGCACCGGAAAGATATTGCTTGACAACAATGGGCAAGGCAAATCCAATGCTGCAATATTATGCATGAAGTGAAAGATTAACAAACCCAAACTCATCACATCAAAGGAGATAACGATGAAAGCAACCAAGTATTTTCTGATCCTGCTGGCTCTGGTGGCCTTGTTCGCCACCGCCTGCAACACCGCCAAAGAGGACGAAGTTGTGGCCGACACCACCGAAGTTGTAACTGAAGAAACCGTGAACCCGATCGACGACTGGACCGGCAAGGTCAAGACCCTGGTGGAAGAATGGGAAGCCAAAGCCGCTGCCGGCGCCAAAATGACCCAGGCCGACCTCGACGCTTTCGTGGCTGCCAAGACCCCCCTGATGGAAGCCATGCAGACCATGGACCTGACCGCCGTCACCGAAGAGCAGACCACCATTATCACCGATCTGAACGCCCGCATGGACAAACTGATCAACGAGACCATCCCCGGAATGATGAAATAAACTGACTTTAGAGCCTATTCAAGCAGAGCCTCCGCAACCCGGAGGCTCTTTTTTGACTCTCTTTCAAAACGAGGGGGTGGGGTGGTGGCCTGGAAAATCAGGTCTGATATGCACGGTGTACGAGGGGTCCCGTCGCGGCTGAAGCCGCGCCTCCACACCCTCGCTATCATTCTGTCGCCCTCCGGTCTGGATGCCACCGGAAGACCCATTCGGTTTGAATGAGAGCCTCTTTTCCACCCCGAATGCAATAGCGATTCGGACAACGACAGAGAGTTGGCAATCTGGGCCGGAGCGCAGCAAAAAAATCCGGCAGCCAGGCTGCCGGACGCGTATCATATTGAGATGGATGTCTTTATCAGACTTCCATGATCTCTTTTTCCTTGCTTTTCTCCACTTCGTCGATCTTCTTCACCCAGTCGTCGGTGAGATCCTGGATCTCCTTGAGGAGTTTTTTTTGTTCGTCTTCGCTGATCTCGTGGTCCTTTTCCATTTTTTTGGCCTGGTCGTTGGCTTCGCGGCGGATGTTGCGGATGGCCACGCGAGCGTCTTCGGCAAGTTTTTTGAGGTTCTTCACGATGTCGCGCCGTTTTTCCTCGGTGAGGGGCTGGAAAGGCAGGCGGATCACATTGCCGTCATTTTCCGGGGTGATGCCCAGGTTGGCGGCGAGGATGGCCTTTTCGATGTCGGCGAGGGTGGTTTTGTCCCAGGGCTGCACCACGATGGTGCGGGGCTCCGGGATGGAGATGTTGCAGAGTTGTTTCACCGGGGTGGGGCTGCCGTAATAGTTGATGCGCACATCATCGAGGATGGAGGCGCTGGCGCGTCCGGTGCGAACCCTGGAGAATTGATGCAGCAAGGCGTCGAAGGACTTCTGCATTTTTTCCTGGGATTGGTTTTTGAGTTGTTCCATATTTACCTCTTGCAGGCGCGGCCTGTCAGGGATGGATATAGGTGCCGTGGCCGGGGCTGGAAATGGCCTGGCAGAGCCCGCCGGGCTTGCCGATGTTGAAGATCTTGATCGGCAGCGCGTTGGCGCGGGCGAGGGAAAAGGCGGTCATGTCCATCACGCCCAGTTTCTGTTCCAGACACTGGTCGTAAGTGGCGTCGGCGATGAATTCGGCCTGGGGGTCGATCTGGGGATCGGCGCTGTAGAGGCCGTCGACTTTGGTGCCCTTGAAGACGATATCCAGCTTGAGCTCGCAGGCGCGCAGGATGGCCGCGGTGTCGGTGGTGAAAAACGGGTTTCCCGTCCCACCGCTGAGGAGGCAGATATTGCCGGCTTCCATGGCCTGAAAGGCGCGCCGGGGCGTGTAATGCTTGGCCACGCTGTCCATGCTGAAGCTGGTGAAGACCTGGGCGGCATAGTTCTTGCGGTTAAGGATCTCGGCCAGATAGAGGGAATTCTGCACGGTGGCGAGCATGCCGATATGGTCGAGGGTAACGCGGTTGAGGCTCTGATTGGCCCAGCTTCCGCCGCGGAAGATGTTTCCCCCGCCCAAAACGATGGCGATGCTGTAGCCAAGGCGCCGGGCTTCGATGATCTCGTCGGTGAGGGCATCGATCACGGCGTCGTCGTAGCCAAATCCCCGGGGTCCGGCGAGCACTTCACCGCTGATCTTCAGCAGCAGGCGGTGGATCTTTTCCGGTTGGTAGGTCATGGCAAAAGCACCAGGCGCAAGCGCGAAGGCTTATTCTCCACCCAAGGCGAAGCGCGTGAAGCGGGCGATCTGGATGTTTTCGCCGGTGCGGGCGATGGCCTCGGTGAGCATGTCTTTCACGGTGCGGCCGGTTTCGTTCACCAGTTCCTGTTCCAGCAGGGAATGCTCGGAGCAGTACTTTTTGATGCTGCCTTCCACGATCATATCCACGATCTCGGGTTTCTTGCCGTCGTTGAGGGCCTTGTTGCGGGCGATCTCGCGCTCTTTGGCGATCACTTCAGGATCGATCTGATCGGCGGAAATGGCCAGGGGATTGGTGGCGGCGATCTGCAGGGCCAGCTCTTCGGCGAGCTGCTTGAACTCGTCGGTGCGGGCCACGAAATCGCTTTCGCAGTTCAGCTCCAGCAGCACGCCCAGCCTGCCGTTGAAGTGGATATAGGAAAAGATGATCCCTTCCTTGGTCTCGCGGAGGGCCTTGCCCTCGGCTTTGGAAATTCCGCGCTCGCGCAGGAATTTGATGGCGGCATCGACGTCGCCGTTGGACTCGAGCAGGGCCTTGCGGCATTCCATCATGCCCACGCCCGTTCTGTCGCGCAGTTCTTTTACCATTTTGGCGGTGACTTCTATCATTTAAAAACTCCTTGGTGGTTTATTGGAGCAGGGAGGGCGGAAACCCTCCCCGCTCGTGAATGTGGGTTATTTTTCCTCTTCCGCGGGGGCTTCGGCTGCAGTTTCTTCCCCAGATTGCTCTGCGGGCTCTTCAGACTGAACTGGCGCGGCGGCGATCTCCACGGTTTCGGGGATGTATTCGGCCGGTGCCTCTTCCTGGGTGTCGGCTCCTTCGGTGGCGATGTTCTTGCCTTCGAGCACGGCGTTGGCCATCACATCTGAGATCAGCTGAATGGCGCGGGTGGCGTCATCGTTCGAGGGGATCACATAGTCGATCAGGTCGGGATCACAGTTGGTGTCCACCATGGCAATGATGGGCACACCCAGGATTCGCGCTTCGTGCACGGCGATCTCTTCATGGCCGGTGTCAACGATGAAGATGGCCCCGGGAACGGCGTCCATATCACGGATCCCGCCCAGGGAGAATTCGATCTTGTCGTGCATGCGTTTCATCTTTTGCTGCTCGAGCTTGGTGTAGTTGTTGATGGTGCCATCGGCCACGATATCCTCGTAGTATTTCATCTTTTCGATGCTTTTGCGGATGGTGGCCATGTTTGTGAGCATGCCGCCGTACCAGCGCTGGTTCACGTAGAAGACGCCTGATTTTTCAGCGGCTTCCCGGATGGCAGCCTGGGCCTGTTTTTTGGTGCCCACGAAGAGGATGTACTCCTGGCGGTTGGCAATTTCCTTCAAAAATTGGTAGGCCTCATTGATCGCGTCAACGGTCTGCTTGAGGTCAATGATGTGAATACCGTTGCGCTTGATGAAGATGTACTTCTTCATCTTCGGGTTCCACTTGAAGGTCTGATGGCCGAAGTGGACTCCCGCTTCCAGTAGTTGTTTCATTGAAACTACGGACATTGATACTCCTTGTATATCTTACGGTTGCTTTTCCGGACCGGGATCTACACAATTCAGAGGAGCAAGCTCCCCACCGCCTTGCAACTCCCGGCGCGGTTTTTTGGGTGAATGGTTCAGGTGGTTCATCTGGCCCGGCAGGGGAGGGGCTTCCTCCCCAAAACCCGGATCAACGTTTGGAGAACTGGAATCTCTTTCTGGCTTTCGGCCTTCCGCTCTTTTTGCGCTCCACCATGCGGGGATCGCGAGTGAGGAAGCCGCGGGCTTTGAGGGCGGGACGGAATTTTTCATCATACTCGATCAGGGCGCGGGAAATACCGTGGCGAATGGCGCCGGCCTGGCCGCTGAGGCCACCGCCGGAGACATTGACATAAACGTCGAAATTCTCGCTCATGCCAAGCTCCTGGAGAGGCTGTTCCACAACCATTTCCAGTGTTTCGCGCTGCAGGTATTTCTTCATCTGCACCTTGTTGATGATGCGCTTGCCGGTTCCGGGTGCGATCCGGACGCGGGCCACGGCGTTTTTCCTTCTGCCAACTGCATCATAAGTTTGCATGCTCATTTCTCCTTGAGGTTGAGTTCCACCGGTTTTTGGGCTTCGTGGGGATGCTCTGTTCCGGTGTAGACTTTGAGTTTCTTGAACATGGCATCTCCCAGAACGGTCTTGGGCATCATGCCGCGCACGGCGTGCTCGATGATCTGGGTGGGATGCTTTTCAAGCATTTTTTGATACGGGATCTCCTTGAGTCCGCTGGGATAGCCGCTGTAGGTCTTGTAGATC
Organism: Candidatus Cloacimonadota bacterium; assembly: GCA_020532085.1. Lineage (NCBI taxonomy): Bacteria > Pseudomonadati > Candidatus Cloacimonadota > Candidatus Cloacimonadota bacterium. The sequence goes on from JAJBAV010000048.1 coordinate 6,328, forward strand.
TTCTGCAGGCTTTTCAGGCCGGTCACGCGCACCTTGTCGGCGTTGATCACGATCACGTAATCGCCGGTGTCGATATTGCGCACGTAGTAGGGCTTGTTCTTGCCGCAGAGGATGGAGGCCACCCGCGTGGAAAGACGTCCCAAAGGCAGATCCGTGGCGTCGACCACATACCAGGCGCGCTTGATGTCGTCGGGCTTCGGAGTGAGGGTTTTCATCGATTCTCCTTTACAGATTTTTGTACAGAAAGCCACGATTTTGCAGCCGGTGATGGTGTCAAGGATTAAGTTGCCTCAGCCTGGGAAGATGGCTTCCTCCAAACTTTTCTGATGCCCTGTTTGAATACGTGGTCTTGTGGATCAGCCGGTCGATCCCATCTCCCTGCCCAGGGTGATCAGGGTGATGGAAAAAGCCGCGCAGACCATGGCCACTGTGATCAGGGTTACGATCAGGTAGGGTATCTCTTCCACGTTCCACTCCAGCAAGGAGAGCAGTTCTATCACTCCGATGACGAGGACCGCCGTTCCCAGCAAAGCCCAGATCACACCCAGGATGATCTGCAAGAGGCCGCTCCGGACCGCTTCGGGTGATCCGGATTTGTGGTTGGCAAGGTTTCTGGCTCCGCTGATCAAAGCCCCCAGGCTGATGATCATGGACACCCCAAAACCAAGATAGAGGCTGATGATCAGATCTGGTTCCCACTCAGACGCGTCCATCATGGCCATAAAGAAGGCCAGGCCCAGCACCAGGAACAGGATCTCCCAAAACAGACTCCAGCCTTTGGCATAGCTCAGTTTCGCGCCGCGGCCGCTCCAGACTCGGGAGGTTTGTTCAGCCTCCTGGCCGGCTTCGCGGACAGGGGTGTCCTGAAACCGGAAGCCGCGCCGGACCATTTCCGCCCGGATTGCTGTGAAATCCACGCTGCCCACGTCGTAGAGTTCATAAAGCCGCGTGAGTTCCTGATTGGAAATGGTGCTCAGGTTGCCCGTGCTGTCATCCCTGTTGTAGTCGCTCATCATATGCTCCCAAATGTATTGTTTCCTTAATGTTTTCGAATCAGAATTGCGTTTCCAGCCACTTCACCAAAGCGGGAAATTCCCGGAAAGTAGCAGCGGCGATCAGGTCCCCGGTGTTGCCAGGTTTCAGCCCGAGTTCTTTCAGCCGCTGGCAGAGCCGGATCAGCTGCTGCTCGAGTTCGTCATAGTAGGCCTGGGTTTCGGGATCGAGCGGCCCCTCGAGGTAGCGGCTTTCGAAGCCTTGCACGCTGTGGTAGATCTCGAAATAGAGGAGTTCGGCCAATTCCTCCTGCCAGAGTCCGATATCGAAACCCTGGCTCAGGAAAGAGTTGATGGTTTCATCCTCCTCGTTGAATACCGCGATGTAAAACCGGTTCCAGTCTTGGGGATCGATCACCTCGGGCGTGTACTCGTCTGCAATCGTGACCTCGGAAGATATCTCTTCCTCCCAAAGCGGCTCTGGGTTTGAGGCGCAGCCCCAGAGCAAGGCCAGGATCAGCATTGGCAATATAATTCCGCGCATCTTCAACTCCCGCAAACTCATTCTGCTGTGGGGATCGTCGCGGGCTCCAGCAGCTGCCGCCAGTATTCGTGCTCTTCCAGGGGCAGGACCTCACAGGGCAGGTCCCAGCCGACCAGCCAGCGCCGCAGCGTTTCCAGCACGGGATATTCGGTGAAGAAATGCCCGGCGTCGATCACTGGAATGCCCGATTCCAGCAGCACGTGATAGCCCAGGTCGCCGCTGATGAACAGCTCCGCGCGGCCCTCAGCGTTTGGCAGCACGGAGGCCCCGGCCCCGCCGCAGACGGCGATCCGGCTGATCCTGGATCCGGGCTCCACTCCCGCGGTCCACAGACGCGGCCGCGGACAGCGCAAGCGCTCTGAGACCAGTTTGGTGATCTCGCTCAAACTCAGGCTGGACGGCAGTTTGCCGATCAAACCCAGGCCGTGGCCGGGATCGGGGCTGGCCACCGGAAACCAGTAAACCAGCGGGGTCTCGTAGGGATGGCTGTTTTTTACGGCCGCGAGCACGTTGCGCAGAGAGGCCTCGTTCACCATGAACTCCAGCTCTTCCTCCGAGACGGTGGTCCGGGTCTGGCCCAAGACACCGGGGATGAAGGGTTTGGCGCTCTCGCCGGCTTCAAAGGTGCCGGTTACATGGTGGCGGGCCGAACAGGATCTGTAGTTGCCGATCCTGCCGCCTCCAGCCGCGAACACCGCCTCCGCCACCTTGTTCGTGTGCCCGATCGGCACGGTTACGGAAAGATGATACCACTTGCCTCCCTGTTCGCTGCTGAGCAATTCCGTAACCTGCAATCCCAGTTTCTCTGCCAGGGCCTGGTTCACGCCATCCGCCGCCACATCCAGATTGGTGTGCAGGCAGATCACGGCGATCCTGTGTTCGGCCAGCTTGAGCAGCAAAGGATCGCTGAAGCGCTTGAGGGGCCGGAAGATCAGCGGATGGTGGGACAGGATCAGGTCCGCCCCGATCTCCAAAGCTTTGTGCACCGCGTTGGGAGTGACATCCAGGGTTATCAGGGCTTTCTGAAAACTTCTTGTCGCATCCCCCAGCAGCAGGCCTACGTTGTCCCATTCCAAGGCCAGGGAAGCCGGCGCCTTGGTTTCCAGCCGGGCCAGCAATTCCGATATCTGCATTTGCCACCTCTTTTGGTAGATTCTCAGTTTAGCTATCAATGGTTTCATTCGAGTGGCAAAGCGTTCAGACGTCAAGCGAAATCTCAGCCGGGGCGGAAAGGTTTGGGCGGGAAGCGGGAAAATCCTTGACCAAAAACATATCCGCCTGACAGTTGTTTGCAGATGTTTCGGAACTCCGGAAGTTCCCAAACGCATACAGGGAGAAGACCATGAAAAAAGTATTGATCGTTTTGGCTGCGCTGCTGCTGCTCGCTGGCGTGGCTCAGGCCAAGCTGATTTATGGACTGCGGTCCGGCCTCAACGTTTCCAAGCTGGAGCTCAGCTTAGACGGCAGCATCGACACCCGCAGCGCCCTGGGCCTGCACATCGGTGGCTTCATCCAGCTCAAGACAGATTCGCCGCTCATCATCCAGCCGGAATTGCTCTACACTCAAAAAGGCACCGGCGCTAACGTTGACGACGTGGTCACCATCGACTACATTGCCCTGCCGGTGCTGCTAAAACTGAACGTGCTGATCCCCGGCGTCCAGGACCTCTACCTGCAGCCGTTGATCGCGCCGGAAATGGGCTATGCCATCAAAGCCACCTCCACCTACAATCCTCTCTTCCACGAAAGTGTGAACAAACTCAACGCCGGCTTCAACCTCGGCGCCGACCTCATCTATACCGAAGACTACTTCCTGGGCCTGCGCTACTATCTGGGCATGACCGACCTGCTCAGCAGTGCCAAACGTCCTCCCATTTCCAACACCTGCTGGACCATCAGCGTGGGATACATGTTCTAAAGCCCGAGCCCGGCTTGCCCCGTCACGCGAGCCGGTTTCAGGAAAAAGCCTGATATCAAAAAAGCCCCGGAGCAGTCCGGGGCTTTGGCTTATCTGATGTTTTCAGTTTATTTCAGGATCACCATCTTCCGGGTCTGGTTGAGGGAAGGGGTGCTGAGTTTGTAGAAATAGACTCCGCTGCTGCAGGCTTTGCCGTTGGCATCGGTGCCGTTCCAGTTGATGGTGTGGCTGCCTTCGCCAACGCTGTAGCTTCTCACCACCTGGCCCGCGAGGTTGAGGATGGTCAGGGTTCCGGTCTCGCCGGCTTTGACGTCCAGCCCGATGCTGGTGCTGCCGCTGGCTTTGAAGGGGTTGGGATAGGCGTTTTTCAAGGCGCTGGTTTCGGGATTCACGGGAGGCACATCACCCTGAACGGTTATGCTAACGGGTCCGAAGAACTGGCTGGTGAAAGAATCCACGCTTTCCAACCAATAATAGTAGCTGTGGCCGATCTCAACTTCGGGGTCGCTCACGCTGTAGCTGTGCTGCTCGCTGGTGTTGGTGGCGGGAATCAGTACAGGTGTGATCAGAAGGGAGCCGGTCTGGTCAGCGCTTTCGTTGCGATAGACACGGTAGCCCATCAGGTTCGTCTCGGACTGGGAGGTCCAGCTGATCTGCACATCGTTGGTGGCGGAGAGGGTGGCGGTGAAACCGCTCAGCTCCACGGGCGTGTAGCCGTCTTCGCTAATGATGATCTCGAACTCGTAAGAGGAGGACAGCGGGGGGGTGCCGTCGTCGGTGGCGATGATGGTTACCAGATGAACTCCTATGTCGGCGGCAGTGGCAGTGCAGCCCAGAGTGAAGGTCAGGGTGTTGGCTGGGGTGATGGTATAGCTCATCGGGAAATCGTGGCTGATCGTTGCATTGGTCAATTGTGCGGTTTCGGGCGCGATCACCGTCACGTCAAAGCTCCAGACGTCACCCACGGTCAGTTCCACCGGTGAGGGAGGGGTTGTAACAAAGACGGGGGCCACGTTGGCAGCTTCGCCGCCGGTGTTGAAAAGGAAGAGCTGGCAGTCCAGCCAGTCCACACCGTCGTTGTTGTTGTAGGGGCCGTCGTAATCAATTCCGGCATGGTCGAAACGACCGATCTGGGCATACTCGATGTTGTCGCCCTTGTTGATCCCAACTGTGGCAGGCGAACCGCCAAAACCATCCACGCCGCCGGAAGCAGAGCCTGTGGTCCAGGCCATGTCGGCATAGCTGAAGGCCACGTTGTTGCCCAGGCCGATCAGGGGATCGGTGCCATCGCTGAAGATCAGTTCAAAGGTGTTAAGCTTGTCGACACCATAGGAAAAATAACCAACATGGTCCCAGATCACGATCATCCGGTTCGCTTCGATCTTGTACCAGACAGAACCGGTTCCGCGGGTGTCCACGTCGGCAAAGAAGGGCGCCAGCATGGGATTGTCCCCGCTGGGGAAACCCCAGGGGGTATAGCTGGACAGGCCGTAGTCGAAGGTCACGTTGCCGTTGTTGTTCACCCAGCAATAGTTGTAAGGGGTTCCGTAAAGAGTGAATGTGAAAGGCAGGGTGATTTGGCCAGTCGAGCCATCGTCGTTGGGGGCCATGGCCAGAGTGAATGTGCTGTCCCACGGGACCAAAAGGTCGCAGACGTCTTTCGCGTCGTTTTTGACAATGGAAAATGGTTGTGAAGGTTGGTTGGGTTGCACCGCAACCTCGGGAGTGTAAACTTGTTGCTGTTTCCAGGCATCATAATCCCTTGAATCGGGAGAGACCCCGGCGCTGAGAATACTGGTCCCCATCAGGGCGAGGACCGCTAACAATGTGATAACCACAAGTTTTCTCATGGCATCCTCCTGTACGCTTTATTTATGCTGAAGCCCACCATAGCCAGGCTCCGCATCCTGTCAAGCAATATTTCGCCGCGCGACAAAATACATTTATTTTATCTATGTTTCCTAGTCATAGGTTGTTCACCAATTATATTTGCCACTCGTTTGTTTGAAACATGGCGGAAGTGTTTATGTCTCAATTCTTTAAGGTGCATACTGTTACGATCCTTGGTGGCTTGTGATGCCTGCACTGGCAGGCAACCAAGATGGGTATCAAACACTCAGTTTTTGGCTAGTTTGGTCTAACTTGGTGCAACCACCCGTGACCATTGCGGCCACCATTTTGGGAAAAAACAATTGACAGGCTGATACCACCAGGATAGCTTGGCGTCAATTAAAATTTTCCAGATCTGCCGGCGGCGTCACTTGTTCGCCGGACGGGATTGAAAAGGATAGCACATGCCTCCACGCGGATGCCTGTTGATCATGTTGATTCTGAGCGTCTCGGTTCTCGCGGCAGCTCCTGTATCGCTGGCCGAAGCTGGTACCGCCGCCCAAACTTGGTGGCGCGCCCAGCAGCCTCAGCGGTCAGGCTTGCTCGTAGGCAGTTCCCATGTCGTGGAGCGTGACGGGCAGGCTCTGATCTACATACTCAACTCTCGGGACGGGGGCTTCGTGCTTCTCTCCGCCGATACCGAATGCCCTCCCATCCTGGCCTGCAGCGAAACCGGCAGTTTTACCCAGCCCGTGACCTCCCCCGCGGTGGCGCAGTGGCTGGATGCCTGCTCTGAGCAGATTTTGGCTGTGAAAGCGAAGCAAATTATCCAGCCCGCCAACCGGGAAAGCTGGGCGCAACTGATTTTATCAGAGCCCCTTCCGGGTCGCCCGAACAGGTCTGTTCCACCCTTGTTAAACACCACCTGGGACCAGAATTATCCCTATAACTCCGCTTGCCCGGAGGACGCTTCCAGCCCGGCCGGAGGCCATGCCTGGGCGGGTTGCGGAGCCGCGGCGATGGCCCAGGTGATGCGCTACTGGGCCTATCCGGAGCACGGAACTGGCTCCCGCACCTACCAGAGCGGCCTCTACGGAACCATCTCCGCCAATTTTAGCGCCGCCACGTACAATTGGGACAATATGCCGGCTGCCTGCCCTCCCGGCAATCCGGATATCCCGCACTTGCTTTTCCACAGCGCCGTGGCCTTGGGCACAACCTTTGGCCCGGACGTCTCGACCTTCATGACCTACAATTTTCCTGTCGCACTGGACCAGTACTTCGGCTATAATTCCTCCAACCTGCTCTATCGCGTATCTTATACCGATGCCACCTGGAAAGCGATGCTAACCGCGGACCTGGACCTTTTCCGGCCAGTGGTTTACATCGCCGCGCACACAGCCGTCTCGCATCTCTTCATCCTGGACGGCTATCAGGACCCGGACTTGTTCCACGTCAACTGGTGCTGGGGCGGCGATTACGACGGACACTACCTTTTGGACAACCTCGATCCCGGCGGCGTTTACTACTACAGCGGGCATGCCGCGATCTTCAATATCCATCCGGAAATTGATCTGCCGGTGCATCCCCTCGCCCTCTCCGCCACGCTGGTTTCCAACTACAGGATAGACCTCAACTGGACCGACCTGGCGGACAACGAAACCGGCTTCATCGTCCAGCGCAAAGCGGGAGAGGGGGAAAATTGGGCCCAGATCGCCATTTTGCCGTCCAACTCCACCACCTTCCAGGATCTGGACCTGGCCTCCCACACCACCTACCATTACCGGGTGAAAGCCTACAACGCCAGCGGCAGTTCCAGCCTCTCCAACGAAGTTTACGCCATCACGTCCGGCATCATCGCTCCGGTGCAGGCCACGGTCACTTTTCCCGCGGGCGGACCGGCCCTGCTGACCTGGACTCCCAGCGCCAACGCTGTCCGCTACAGGATCTATCATGCCGACCTGCCCTATCCGCCGGGAGGGCCGGACTGGGCTGTACTGGGCGAAACCAGCGGCCTGAGCTGGCCCCTGGACGCTTCCCAACTGCACGCTTTCTACTGTGTGAGCGCGTTTTCTGAACTTGAGCTGCCTCCAAACTTCGTGGAGATAACCGGCGGAACTTTCTCCAATGGCGCATCTGAGGTGACCCTCAGCACCTTTTACCTGGATAAGCATGAAGTTACTCAGGATTCCTACCTCTATGTGATGGGTGAAAATCCCTCCAACTTCACTGGCGATCCCAGCCGCCCCGTGGAAAAAGTGTCGTGGTTCAAAGCCGTCGAATACTGCAACCGCCGCAGCCTTCTGGAAAGCCTCACCCCCTGCTACGGCTACGGATCTTACGGCACGAACCCGGATGACTGGCCGGCTGGCTGGAACACCACCGCGGCGAACCACACCCAGATCAGCTGTAACTGGACCGCCGCCGGTTACCGTCTGCCCACCGAGATGGAATGGATGTTCGCGGCCAAGGGCGGAAACCTAAGCCAGGGATACACTTACAGCGGCAGCAACATTGTGGGGGAGGTGGCCTGGTACGCCGCGAACTCCGATGCCACCACTCATGCGGTGGGCCAGAAACCCTCCAATGAAATTGGTCTTTACGATATGAGCGGCAACGCCTACGAATGGGTCTGGGACATCCATGCCACCAGTTATCCCGCCACTCCGCAAACCAATCCCCATGGCCCTGTAAGCGGCAGCTACCGCGTTCGCCGGGGCGGCGGATACAGTTCCCTGGCAGCAAACTGCGCCACAACCCACCGGAGCTACACCACTCCCACCAGCGCTTTGAATTCTTCCGGCTTCCGGGTCTGCCGCGTCCTGCCCTGAGATCCAGCTGAGAACATCAATGTTTCGGCTTGATATTCCAGCGATGGAGCTCCGTAAAAATCTGATATAAAGTATCAAGTGAAATTGCATATAGTAAGACCTTTGCGTAATACCAAATAGTCCAGCTTTCCAGGATCTACTTTGTAGTTATCCACAATTTTTTCAAATATTCTCAACATGAACCCTGAAAAAGCTCAGTTATCCACACATTTTGCGCTTT
>JAJBAV010000049.1 GCA_020532085.1 Candidatus Cloacimonadota bacterium
CCGGAAAGGCAAAGCGGATGATGCTGATTCTGGTACTGGACTGGGCAAGCCGTTATCCGGTGGGAGCTTCACTTGCCTTTACAGAGGATAGTCAACATATCCTGGCCGCCTTCCGCAATGGCTTTCTTAATACGTCACAGTGGCAAGACAGAGATTGTATTACCAATATCAGTGGAGGAAACAATAATCCCTTAGCCTTCTTACCCCGATATGTCTATCTGGATAATGGCAGAGCCTTCAAGAGTAAGCTTTTTCATGACAAATGGGAAAACCATGATCTGGCAAAGGAATTGGGCGGTATCTTCCCCAAGCTGAATATCGAAGCCGTTTTTGCCGAAAGCTACAATGCCAAAGCAAAGGTGATCGAGCGGTTCTTCAAGACCTTCCAGGAGCAATTTGAACGCTTCGTCTCATCTTTCCGGGGTGCAGCAGTGGAGGATAAACCTGCCACTCTGATGCGTAACGAGAAATGGGCAAAGAAACTCTACAAAGCCGAGCCACCTACGATAGAAGAAGCCATGAGTATGATCGGTTTCTACATTAGACACATTTATGGTGAGACGCCGCATTGGGCTTTGGCTGGCAAGACACCCTGGGATGTATGCAGGACTGCTGAGATCGCTGGCGAACGGATCATTGATCCCTCTGAACTGAACTTCCTGATGCTCTCGGCAGAGAGAAAGGCAGTTCGCAATGAAGGCATCGTCTGGGGCAAGCTGCATTACTGGCATCCTGACCTGATTTATCATATCGGTAAGCCCATCATCTTTCGTTATGATCCGGCAGACATCAGATGGATACTGGTCTATGATACCAAGGACAAGTTCATCTGCCAGGCGGAACTGCGCCGGGCACAACATCCCTTTATCAAGCTGGCAGCCGATCAGCCCATTGCCAGGAAGGAACTGGACAAAGAATATCAACAGATAAAGAAGCTGCAAAGACAAACAGAACAGAGAACCAGAGCATTGGTAAAGAACACTCAGGAGGCGGTGGATAAGCTGCTCAGTCCCCATATCAAAACAATCACTCAAGCTGCCAATCCTACCTTCATCCAGACACCGATGCTTACAGCACCCCAAGCAGTTATTGATGAATCAGAGCAGTGCGACGGTATAAAGAGCTTTGCCGAAATGCTCAGGCTTGCAGGAATCAGATAGGAGACACAAGATGAAACAATCCAAACTGGTCAAGACCCGCAACGTAGTGGAGGCAGATGCCTGTATCTCCTTTCTGAAGAGCAGACCTAAGCTGGAAATGGTAGGCTTGGGCTTGCTGTATGGTCGTCCCGGATCTGGCAAGACGACTTTTGCCCAGCGCATGGCTTTCAGGGAAGGATATTTATATCTGAGGCTGGAGGCTACCACCACACCCAAATCATTTTCCCAGCAGTTACTGCTCGCATTATACAAACGCTTCAACCTGGGGCAGCATTTACCGTATGGAACTGCCAATAACCTGTTCAAACGCTGTCTGAGTATTTTGGAAGACCATGCTGATACTGTAGTCGTAATCGATGAGATCGACTATGCCTTCAAACATGAATCACTACTGGGAGCGATCCGTGACATCGTGGATGAGACCTTGTGCATTGTTGTCCTGGTGGGGATGCAAACTGCTAAAGACCGTCTGGCACAGATCAATCCGCACTACTTTGATAGATGCAACTACTTCTGTGAGTTCAAGCCTGCAAGCAGAAAGGATATTGAACTGCTTGCCAAAGAGATGATGGAAGTGGAGGTGACAGCCCAGATCATTGAAAGCATCCATTTCAACTGCAACGGCAACCTCAGGAAAGCTATGAAACTGATGTATATCATGGAAAGCAGGTTCAGACAAAACCCACATTTCACGCTGGATAAAGTGTTGGTGGAGGTGGAACTATGACTAATAAAAACATAATCCGAAACTTCGTTAATCAGTACCGAAAGCCGTTCAACATAGAAACCATAGCAGAGCTTACCGGATTCGAGACCAAGACAGTCAGACAGTCCATCAGAACGCTCCTTACCAACCAGGAAATCAAATGCATCTCAACTAAGGACAAGCTATACGTATGCAGTAACCGCTATCAGTCTCATGTAGGTTTCAATCAAAAAGGCAAGTGGAACTACAACACTCAGGTAGCAGAAGAAATCCTCAACATACTGGACTTCAGGCAGTATCGCTCCATCCGAGAGATTGCCTCAGACTATGGCAAGAGCAGGCAACTGGTCTTTGTCTATCTGGAAGCACTGGCATCTATCGATATGGTGGGCATCGACTGCAGCGGGTACAAAGTCTTATCAAAAGAGGGGATCCTGAAGCTGGGCACATTCATTCAACCCGGCATACTGGGAAAAATGCGTAAGGAATCTGGCATAAAACCGAAACCGAGGATGAGGAAAACAGCTGTACAAGCCTACTGACAGGCTGCTAATGGTTTTTTTGCAAATATCTGGTTGCGAGTTAGATAAAATGGATTTTACCTTCTGCTTAAGAAGTGATAAGATGATTTGCAAAAATCGTGATACTCGTTTGAAGAAATCGTGATATCGAGAACCCATAAAACTGCCGATTTGAAAAAATGGTGATACGATTTGAAAAAATTAGTGAGAACGCATACTCTCTTTCAAATCGAGTGGGTAACTAACAAGGCAAAAAGTCTTGACAAGTTTCCCAAAGACCTCAGAGTGAAAACCTGTTACATTTCCCTGCCCGAAGGAGATTTTATGAGAGCGATGAAACGGCTTTCAGCCTTGACTTTGATCATATGGACGACATGTGTGGGCTTATGGGCTGCCTGGTTCACAGACGTCCCCACCACACTAAGCCAGGCAGACGGATCGATCCTGAATTGCTTTGCCAGCGGAGACGAATTTCACAACTGGCTGCACGATAAAGACGGCTATACGATCATCCTCCATCCCCAAACTGGATACTATGTCTATGCCCAAAAATCAGGCGGTGGACTGGTAGCCGGGACTGCCGTTCCGGGCAGGGATGATCCTACCGCGCATGGGCTTGTGCCCCGGCTCAATATTTCCAGAGCCGAATATGAGGCAAAGCGCGATCTGTGGCAAAGCCGGGACCAGGACCGGGATACTCCCACCACCGGTACCCTGAACAATCTGATCATCTATGTGCGCTTCAGCGATCAGGATGAATATACCTTCAGCACTTCCGCCCAGAATGACATGTATAACAGCAGCGCTCCCGGCGTGGCGAGCATGAGAAACTACTTTTACGAGGAATCCTACCAGAGCCTGAGCGTGGTCACTCACATGCTGCCCCCCCAGAGTGGGGATACGATCATTTCCTACCAGCACTATCAGCCCCGCAACTACTTTGCCACCTACAACGAGGTGAGCAACCCTGACGGCCTTACCGATGACAACTATGCTCAGAGGAGATACGAGCTGTTCAGTTCCATCATCGCCTATGTGAACCCGATGCTGCCTCCAGGCATCAACTTTGATGCCGATGGCGATGGCTATATAGACAACGTGATCTTTCTGTTCCGCGGTTCACACGATGGCTGGGGAAACTTCCTCTGGCCTCACAAATCGTCGATAGCCAGCCTGGGCTTGAACCTGGGAGCCAAGGTGGTGGGTGAATACAATCTGGGTCTGGAGTTTATGTCCGGCCTATCCACAGCCTGCCATGAATTCACTCACACCCTGGGCGCGCCGGACCTCTATCACTATTCGGAATCCAGCACCTTTTCACCGGTTGGGGTCTGGGACATCATGGCCGGCAATACCTCCCCGCCCCAGCACACCAGCGCCTTCATCAAGTGGAAATACACCGGCTGGATTTCTGACATCCCCACCCTCACTCCCAACCAGACCTATACCCTCAACCCCCTTACATCCTCTACCAACAACGTCTTCCGGATCAATTCTCCCCTCGCGGAAAATGAATATCTGTTGGTGGAATACCGGCGCAAAACCGGCACCTTTGAATCCAGCCTGCCGGGCAGTGGAATGCTGGTCTGGAGGGTAAAAACCGATTGCGGAAACGGCAATGCCGACGGCCCACCGGACGAACTGTATGTGTACAGACCTTTTGGCACCCTCACCACGACGGGATCACTGAACCTGGCCAATTTCAGTGCCGAAACCCACAGAACGGCCTTCAACAGCACCACCAACCCCAGCCCCTTCTTCTCGGACGGCAGCGGCAGCGGTGTCAATATCCAAAACATCGGCTCCGCGGGTGAGACCATCAGTTTTTACTATGGGGATCCCTATATCAATTTTGAGATCAATCCCCTCACTCAATCCTTTGAAGCGGACATCTTCCCTCCTGATGGCTATGGCAGCGCGGCCCTGCAGGGAACTGCCACCTTCCACCGGGTAAGCGAGGGCGGCAACCCAGTCTGCGACAGCTATTCCGGGGATGCCATGCTCAGCTATCCCTGCCGCGACAACACGGGTGGATATGCCTATCTGGCCAGTCCCAAAATCGTGGTTGGGCAACAGCCCAATGCCTTTTACGCGGTGAATTTCTGGATGTACCGGGATGAGGGATATCCCGCCAATGCCGATAAACTGGAGATCTACCGCAATGGCCTGCCCAATCTGAACGGTGCGCCTGTCTTGCTGGGTACGGTGCATCGTGCCGTCGGGCTCAGTCCGGTGGCCAGCAGTCCAGGCTGGCACCGTTACAGCTTTCTGATCAATCCTCCCAGCAACGGAAACTATTACATCGTGCTCAAAGCCATCAGTGCCAACGGCAACGACATTTATCTGGATGACCTTAGCTTTCAGCGCTATAGCCGGGCTGCCACCACCGCTGCCTATCCAGCCGATAATGCCAGCGATGTCTCTATCACCACCGCTCTGTCCTGGACCAATAGCGGTCCGGTCCCAAATGGTTTGAAGCTGTATTTGGGGACCAACAACCCTCCCTCAAGCATGGTTAACGGCCTGGAACTCCCAGCCGGGACATACATCTGGACCAACCCCGATATCCTGCTTGTGGATACCCGCTACTACTGGCAGGTGGTGCCCAACGACGAATATGGCGAGGCCTATCAGCCCCCCGTCCGGAGTTTCATGACCGTGGATTCAGCCCCCCTCACCGGAATCTCCTATTACGAAGGCTTTGAGGTGGACGACGAATATTCGCTGCCCGAGGGCTGGAAATCCATCAATGCCAACAACGACTCCGAGGATTGGAAATGTGTGTATGGGGTGCCCCAGGCAGGGGATAAACAACTGGTGTGCCAGGTGGATGACAACACCCAGGGAGACGACTGGGCTGTGAGCCGGGGAATGACCCTGCATGGCGGAACGCAGTACAAGCTCTCCTTTTATTACCGGCGCTACGGTCAATATGGAGACGCCAAACTGGGGCTTTACTACTCCACTTCCAAAGATCCCAACCACCCCAAAGAAACCGTCATGATCGATGAGGAGATAGATTTATCAAGTTATGTCTATTATGAACAGATCATCACTCCCGCCGCGAGTGGCGTGTATTACTTTTTGTTCCACAACTTCGGCGGGCCGTATTTCACATATCACACCGGGGTTGGCATCGACGAGTTTCTGCTCCGAGGCATCAGCACGGCCGGGCTCAGCAATCCCCAACCCGCCGTCAACAGCGTGGGAGTTCCCTTGAACGTCACCTTCAGTTGGGAGGTGCAAAGCGGCTCTCCCACAGGATACTACCTGTCACTGGGGACGGATAATCCCCCCTCGAATGTGTATTACAGATTGGATCTGGGCAACACCCTGAGCTGGACGCCTCCCCAGAATCTGGAAAACGACGAGCAGTATTACTGGTCCGTGATTCCTTACGACAACTATGGGGAAGTAATCGATCCCCCGGTCTGGACTTTCTTTTCCGAGCTTGATAATGTGATCGAGGGACTGCCCTATACCGAAAACTTCGATTCCTCTTCGGCCGGCCTGATGCCCCAAAACTGGGTCCAGTTCGATCAGGACGCGGATGGCAAGGCCTGGAAGGTGATAGCGAACAGCTCTCCCTTCAGCGCGCCCAATGTGCTGAGAGTGGAGAGAAGCACGGTTTCGGGAGTGGCTAACGACGACTGGGCCATCAGCCCTCCCGTCAGGCTCTATGCCGGCTTCGATTATGAGCTGTCATTCCGGCTCAGGAGCAACTTGGGCTTGTATCCAGGAAGCTTGAAAATAGCACTTGGAATGACTCCCTTACCGGATTTGATGACCAATTTCATCTATGACAACGACAACGTGAACAATACCATCTGGAGCCTCGACTCCTGCGTAATCAGTCCCTCCGTTACTGGCAACTATTACATCGGATTCAACTGCTATTCCGGGAGTTTCAGCAACACCGGCGTCTATTTATACCTGGACGATATCCAGTTGCTCACCACCACTCCGGCCCAACCAGTTCACTCACCCAGCCCTGCCGACAATGCCAGCGGGATCACCGTCAACAATGGCATGCTGAGCTGGGAAAACACCGGAGATGTATGGGGTTACAGGATCAACATCGGCACGGACAATCCTCCCACCAACCTGGTCAGCAACCTGGATATTGGCAACAATAAATTCTATGAGCATCAGGCTTTGTGGCCCTATGAGGACACCGTCTATTGGCAGGTGATCCCCTATAACTCGCTGGGTGATAGTGAAAACAACCCGGTGTACAGCTTCACTACCATGCCGGAAGCCTTGATCGACAGCTTCCCTTACTATCAGGATTGTGAAGCCCTGGTCACGCCCAATCTTCCGCTGGGTTATTTCCAGCAAAATGACAACCAGGATGGCGTGACCTGGATCTCCCGAACCACGCTGGGCTCGTTTTCAAGCCGGGCTTTGAGCCTCAACAGCTCGGAGCTTATTGCGGATGACTGGCTGTTTTTGCCGGGTGTGTATGTTCAGAGCGGCAGCTACTACGTCATCAATTTCAGATACCGCAACGACCGCAACCGCAGCTCGGCCAAGCTTGAGCTATACCGTGGCAACCAGCCCCAGCCTTCCGCCATGACTCAGCAGTTGTTTTACAATGATGCCATGGTTTACACCAACGTCTGGAATCAGGCCCAGGTGGTTTTCCGCTCCTCTCAGACCGGCATAATCTATTTTGGCTTTCACGGCTTCACCAGTGCCGAAGCGGGCAGGATCAATATAGACAATCTGGAAATCCTGCGTTTGCCAACCCCGGTTTCCGATCCCCAGCCGGCCAACCCCGGCTCGGGAGTTTCGCTCCAGCCTGTCTTTGCCTGGGCTCACGCCGAGGGCGATCCGCTGGGCTATCGTTTCTATCTGGGTAGCGACAATCCTCCCACCGACATCTACAATGGAATTGAGCTGGGCCTTACCAACGAGTTGTATTATCTGGAAAACCTGTCCTACAACACTGCTTACTACTGGAAAGTAGTGCCCTACAACTCTCTGGGTGACGCTCCGGAATGCCCCACCTTCTATTTCACGACCATGGATCAAAACACCATCATGGAATTTCCCTATGTGCAAAATTTTGATTCATTTACCGCTCCTCAACTGCCCTATGACTGGCTTACCATCAACGCCAACGCGGATTTTGGCCAATGGTCAAACTCCAGCCTCTCATCCCGCTCCGCTCCCAACAGCGCCAGACTGGGCTCCAATTTTGTCTATAACAGCTTTGACGACTGGATGTTCAGCCCCGCCATCAGCCTCAGCAAAGGCCTGCAGTACAGGCTGAATTTCTATGTGAGACAAGCTGGCTATCGCAAGACCGATGACCTCCTGGTCTTCCTTGGCAGTGAACGCAATGCCGCGGACATGAACACCCAGATCCTGCAAACCACCGTATCTTCAACCCAGGACGCGAATTTCACCCTGCGTCAGGTGCTGTTCAGCACCACCCAGTCCGGGGCCTATTACCTGGGTTTTCACGGTTTGGACAGCTCTCCCGGGACCATTTTTCTGGACGATGTGAGCGTGCAGCAGATTTCGTCATCTCTGAAACCACCCCGGAACCTGGCCGCTGAGGCCGGCTCCCAAAGCATCAGCCTTTCCTGGCTGGATCCCATATCCGGCACGCCCCACCAGTTCAAGCTCTTCCGCAATGGGCTGCTGCTCGCCACGATTCCCTTTGGCGTGAATAGCTTTGTGGACGATGATCTGGTCTATGCTCAGGATTATCTGTATTTTATCACGGCAGAATATCTGAGCCCGGAAGGGGAATCCGTGGAATCAAACCACGTCTATGCCTCGCTTTTTCCCGCGGCCCCGCTTTCGCCTCAGGGCATCAGCCTGCAGGTCTCGGAATCCAGCCTTATCATCTCCTGGCAGCCGGTGCTGGAAGATGTAAACGGCAATCCTGTCACCATAAGCGCTTATCAGATCTATGCCTCCGAGACTCCTGATTTCACTCCCGGAGCCGGCAATCTGCTGGGCAGCACAAGTATTTGCAGCTACACCCATAACAGCACCCAAGCCCGGATGTTCTTCAAGATTGTCGCCGTGAAGGATCCCTTATAGGGGGGGCTAAGCGCCTGATTCGGAACAGCTTGATGAAATCCCTGTAGCATGGGTGGCAGTTGCCAGATATTTGACTATGTGGCATTAGAATTGCTGCACTTATTCCTCAGAGAGGTGATCTTATGAGCTACAAAAAATTGTCTCTAAAGGCTGCTATCATCTTGATGGCCGCTATCATGCTGCCCTGGCAGACACTGGAGGCCAGAGAGCAGATGCGCATCAGCCGGGTGGGGATCAGCCAGGCTATTCCCTACAGCTATGACGTGGTGGGTATGGTGGGAGATTCCCTGGCCCTCTTCGATTTTGAGGTCACCAACTCCAGCGTGACCATCAAGCGGGGTTTCGTGACTCCCGATGCCGTCGTGACGCCGCTGCAGACCATCCATACATTTACAGCCCCTCCGGATTGGGAGACCATCAACGGCTATCCCCTCTACCGCACATTCAAAGATGGCAAGCTCTACAGCGCTTTTATTGCCGGAGACCACAGCCTGGTCTTGATCACCGGGGAGCAGGGGACCAGCCAGCACGTCTTCAACCACCCAGGCATCAATATGGACTTTCAGCCGGCTTATCTGATCGTGAACGACCTCTTTGGCTGGTGCGCCCATTTCAACTATCCTGGGGGAGGCCCGGTCAAAATCTACCGGATTGATCTCACTACGGACACCCTCCAGCTCTTCCACGAACACCCGACAACCCATTACAGCGGTTACAGCTTTTACGAACTGGCGGATGGCTATTTCCTGATGACCACCTACGGCTTCAATGACCTTCCGGACCTCCTGGTGCAGGGCAGCCAGATCGTCCACAGCTATCCCGATGGCTGGTGGCCTTATATGGATTTCTATCTGATGTCCTCCACCGCGCCGGTCACAGACCAACTCAGCTATATCGGCATTTCAGACGGGCTGGACCGCAACCAGAGCTGGTTTATGCTGGCCTGGGTGGAGGATAACGACCTGATCACCGCCGGCATCCCCAATTCCAACCCCAATCCCTACAGCTATGGATACATCGGCAGCTTTGTGCCCTATTCGTCCCTCAGTTTCAGCAGCGTGTATGGTATTGGGACCTCCTACCCGCCCGATCAAAGGGAACTCAACACCTTCAAAAACTGGCAGCTAAACAGTGGCATCCTGGAAGACATCGGCGGTTTTCCGAATCTGAGCGCCTACCCCGGGGCCCAGAGTCTGTTTCGTCTCGATGATCGCTTCGCGGTGGCCATCAGCCAGGTGGATCAAGGCCCCCACAGCTTTTGCCTCATAGATTACATTGATCAGACCGTGCGTGCCTACAGCTATCAGGTGTGCTACTTTGGCTATACTCTGCACTCGGACGACCACTTTTACCTGATCGGCTACGATGGCCGCGTCCACTGCTTCGCCCTCGAAATGGGCTCTCCCAATTCCGATGAGCAGATTCCTCCGGCCAACCTGGAACTGAGCGCTTATCCCAATCCCTTCCGGGGATCATGCTCCATTGAGATCAATTGTGCCAAAGCCGGCCCTGCCAAGCTGAGCGTCTATAACCTCAGAGGTCAGCTTGTGCAAACCCTGCATCAGGAGTTGCTGACATCAGGTTCTCACTCCATTCAGTGGGATGCATCTGCACACCCCTCCGGAGTATATTTTCTGAGGCTGGAACAGGGTAAGGAGATCATCACCAGGAAGGTGTTACGGCTAAATTGAAAGACCCTTGCCACTATTAGTAGGCAGGATTGGCAGAGAGCACCCAGTTTTTTTGAAACACTACATGGAGTAAGTATGCAAATCAGATTGGACAAGCGGATGGAACTCATTTTTGCCGTTCTGCAACTTTCGGATTACTATAATCCTGGCTTGTACGTTTGCTCAGATGACCCACAGGCAAAGCTGGTCAGGGAGATTTTGGGCGATCATTCTCATCTGCCTGCTGTAACCAAATTGTCTACTGTATGGGAAGAAGAAATTAACTGGGATATCTTCTCAATTTTCGCTCTGTCATTAGCGGGGGATTATACCCTCGACCCTGTGACTGATACATCATATCTGCAACAATTCATCAAAGGCACAAACTCAATTCAGCGTTATGCCGCATGGCTCCGGGATTTTGCCGGGCAAAGTAACTTCGATCGATACTATAGCCTACTGGAAGAACAATATGCCCCGTATCTCCGAAAACTGAACATCCTGTTGGACAGCAGACCAGTCCAAGCGATTCTCGAAGATTATCTTGGTATCACATTCCCCCGGACGGAGCTTATCCTGTCCACTCTGATGAATACATTTATGTCCATCACACACCCCGGAAGGGAAGCGGAAACAGTGTATTGCTTGTGCAGCAGATCCAGGCTAGACATAGCGGAACGGAACAAAGGCCTGGAGCGTATCTTGCTGTCCGCTGTCTGGCATGAGTTCTCGCATCACGTCATCAATCCCCTCACCTTTGGTCTTTTCGCCGAACCTGATGCAATTAGCCAGGACCAGGTCAACTGGTGTTGCGAACTGAACGAAAGCATCATCTGGGCAATAAATACCAGACTGCTGGTACTCGAAAACATCATCACAATGAAGGACATAACATGGATGTTAGAGAACGCAGTAAAAAACAAAGCCCCGCAAACACCTGTCATGCACGATCTACTCTGCGAATATGAAACCAAGAGGCATATCTATCCCTCAATTGCGGAATACTATCCGGTGCTGTTGAAAGCAAATCCTCAATTACCCGGGGATGAAAAATCCAACTCTCTGCAAGGCTATAATACTTATACCGCGCATAACTGACAATGCCATCTTCTCTGGCCAACAGGGTCAGTAGCGGCATGAGCCGACCGATGACGTAGCTTCCGGTGTTTACATCCTCCGTCTGGAAGCAGGAGGAAAGCGGCATTCACGCAAAGTAACGCTGATGAAAATAGGTTGTGAGCCTTAGCTCATTTTTTAAAAAGCTTTCCCGAGGTCTTCCAAACTCAAATAGCGATATTCGATCCGGTAATCAGGATACTGATTCCGCAGCTTTGCGGCTTTCTGGACCAGTTGATCCTTGCGGATGTTTTTCTTTTGCAGTTTGATTTCTGCCAGCACCATCAGTTTGGCAGCGTCGTTCACGGCCACCAGGTCGATTTCGTTTGTGAAGCCGCTCTCCCAGTAGGAGCTCACCCGATTATATTCTCCGCTCTGTATATAGATGTCCGCAAACAGCCGTTCCAGCCAATAGCCGGCATACTGAGGATATTGCTCCCGGAAACGTTCTTTCAGGTAAGGGATATTGGAGCTTTCCAAGGCGCTGCGGTAACGGTAGAAAAACGCGAACCAGAAAGCCAGGAAGGGATCATCCAGCTTGTATTTCACCGATCTGCTGCCCGGTTTGGCGTTGAAAGGACGCACCTGGGTTATGAGGCTGTAATCTTTTTCCAGACGCTCCAGATGGCCACCCACTCCGCTTTCGAGGATAGATTCGATCTCCACTCTGGAGGTCTTCCCGCTGGCAATCAACTCCAATATAGAAAAATAGACCCCATAATCTCTGCCAAACTCCTCGATCAGGAGGTTTTTACCCTCATCGGCAAAGACGGAGTATTCATTGAAGATCAGATCAATAGCCTCTTCTCTGCCAAGCGCGTGCGCATCCCTCAGGATTTCAAGATAACGTGGAATCGCTCCGCTCACGATGTAAGAAGCCAGCAGGTTTTCCGCGGAGAAGGCATGTTCCTCCTTCAAGATCTGCGCTAGGGTGGATATTGGAAAGGCTTTGAGCTTGATCACCAGGTCGGCCCGTCCATACAAAGGCTGCTCGTATTCCATAAATATTCTGTGCATCATGGAGTAAACCGAGCCTGAGACGATCACATGCAGATGGCTGCTGGCCTTGCGGCTGTCCCACAGATGCTGAAAGTCCGCAAAAAAACCGGGATTTACCTGTAAAAGCTCCTGAAATTCATCCACCACCACGATCAATTCACGCTGTTCTCCCAGATCAAAGAGCAGCTTGAAGATATCGATCAGCCGGGTAATCCTGCCATAGCTCTGATGCCGGTAAAGTTCTTCAATATAGCCCATAAACTCATTGCAGAGCACCTCTTCGCTCTTTCTGGAGATAAAGAGATAGAGGCTTTCCCGGTCCTGGCAAAACTGCCTGATCAGTCTGGTTTTGCCGATCCTGCGTCTGCCGGTCACAACCGTCAGCCTGGAAGAGCTACTAATCTGCCCATGCACCTTCTGAAGCGCGCTGAGCTCTTGTTCACGATCGTAAAAACGCATATCGTAACCACCGTTACAGTAATGATGGTTACGATAAACCCAGGCTGCTCTGTTCTGTCAAGTGCTTTTTCTCCAACATCGGGTAATCTGGCTGATTTGATCCGTATAAACCCTCACTGAATACTTCAAATTTCATCACCAAAACTTCAAATGTCCAAGTCCAAAAGATGATGAACCAGACGATTAGGGCGTTTGAAATATGCTAATTTCTTTAAGATCATTTTATTGTATATATGGCGCAAGATTCCTGATAATCCCTGGGAATGTCCAAGTGCCTCAAAAACGATGGGGAATTTGAAGTTTTGGTGATAAAAAGAGGTCGCTCATCATGGTACTGTCCAAGTCCAACA
>JAJBAV010000050.1 GCA_020532085.1 Candidatus Cloacimonadota bacterium
CTCTGCCAAGTGATCAGAATCTGCCTGCAACGCGTCACCCACTACAACAAGTCACCATATAGAGCCGATCTGATCGAACCATGGCAAATGAAAATCAGGCTGGTATAAAAAAATGGGGGAATGCCAGGCAACATACTGCTTGACAAGATGGAGCCTTTGAGATTGCGTGGCACGCTGAAGAGGTTCAAAAACATATGTGTTCCCGAAACAAACAGATAAGTGACCTGACTGACAGCTTTTTTGGCAAGAAAGCATCTGCGCGCGCGGATGCTTTTTTTTTATCCCGGAGGAAACATGAACAGCAGTGAGATCATTCGCCTGGCCCTGGCTGAGGACATCGGCAGCGGCGACATCAGCACGGCCTATCTGGAGCTGGAACCCGTTCCCGAGCAGGCCTTCATGATCGCCAAAGCCAAAGGCGTGCTGGCCGGGCTCGACATCGCCCGCGAGGTTTTCCTCACCGTGGACAAAGGCCTCAAGATCACGCTCTACAACCGCGATGGGGACGATGTGAAGCCCGGCGCCGAGATCATGCGCGTGGAGGGCAATCCCGCCAGTATCCTGCAGGGCGAGCGCACCGCGCTGAATTTTCTGCAGAGGATGAGCGGCATCGCCACCCTCACCCGCGCCATGGTCCGCGAGCTGGAAGGCAGCCCTGTCCGTTTGCTTGACACCCGCAAAACCACACCGCTGCTGCGCGGCCTGGAAAAATACGCCGTGCGCGTGGGCGGAGGCTTCAACCACCGCTTTGGCCTCTACGACATGGTGATGCTGAAGGAAAACCACATCCGCGCCTGCGGCGGCATCTCGGAAGCCGTGACCCGCGTGAAGAAACACAACACCGCCCACAAGATCGAGGTGGAGGTTACCACCATCCAGGAACTTGAGGAAGCCGTACGCGCCGGAGTGGACAGGGTGATGCTGGACAACATGAACCTCACCCAGATCCGCGCCTGCGTGCGCCGCTTCGGCAAAAAGGTGGAACTCGAAGTTTCCGGCGGAGTTACCCTCGCCAACATCGCCAAACTGGCCCAGACGGGCGTACATTATATCTCCAGCGGCGCTCTGACGCATTCCTACCAGTCGCTGGACATCAGTCTTTTATTTAAGGAGTGACGATGGAAGAACAACTGCGCACCCTGGCAAAAATGCAGAAACTGGACGACCAGATCGGTGCCCTGAGGCTGCTGCAGCAACAGCTGCCCCAGGAACTAAACGACATCATCGAGCGGGTGGACGCCGCCACCGCGAACCTGCTGGGCAGCGAAACCGAACGCGCCGAAACCGAAAAGAAACAGCGCGCGCTGGAAGGCGAAATCAAACAAAACCAGGCCACCATCAAAAAATACGCCACCCAGCTTTCCGATATCAAGACCAATAAGGAATACAAAGCCCTGAACAGCGAGATCGCCTACCTGAAGGACAAGATCTCGGAGCTGGAAAGCCAGGAACTGGAACTGATGGAAGAAGAGAACATGGCCAAGCAGAAGGTGGAGCAGGACAAGAAAGACCTCGCGGCCGCGGAAATGACCAAGCGCGAACGCGAAGGCGACCTGCGCGAAAAGATCGAATCGCTGGACGCCGAGATCGACAAACTCCGCGCCGAACGCACCCAGCTGGCCCAGACCCTGCCCCAAAACCTCGTGCGCCAGTATGCCAACATGATCAAGAACAAGGGCAACTGCGCCGTGGTCTATGAGCGCAACGGGGCCTGCGGCGGCTGCGGATTCGTGATCCGGCCCCAGATCCGCATCGAACTGGAACTGCGCAAAAAAATCAATTTCTGTGAAAGTTGCGGCCGCATCCTGATGGAGGAATTCCCGGACCTCTGAACCCTCCCTGCCGGCGGCAACCGGCTTGGCCTGCAATTCTTTAGCGGGATTGGCCAATTTATTGCTTGACAGAAAAGCAGAACGAAAGTATTAGATTTTTTTCAGGCCCCTTGCGGGGGCGTTCATAGAGTGATTGAACATCCACTGAATGGTTTGATTGCGAACCAAGGAAAAAAATGTCAATATCAGGATACGGACGGGGCATCCTTGGTGCAGGGCTCTGACCGTCCGGTCAACTTTGAGGTACAACCCTAAATAATAAAATGGGAAAAGGAGATATCCTATGAAAAGAACCCTTCTTTTCGCGCTGCTGCTGATTTTTGCAATCGGCATGTTCAGCAACGTCTATGCCCAGATCAACGTTACCATAGGCAACGGAACCACCACCAACACCACCACCGGCGGTCCGGCCCCCTATGGCACCTGGTACAAAAATTTCCGCGAGCAATACCTCGTGCTTGCCTCGGAGATCGAAGACCAGGGCGGCGGACCCGGGAACATCAATTCGGTGGCCTTCAACGTGGCCGCCCTGAATACCTGTTCCCCCATGCCGAACTACACGATCCGGCTGAAACACACCACCCAGACAGCTCTCACCACCACTTTCGAAGACGGTACCTACCAAACCGTGTTCGTGCAGAACGATTTCCTGCCCGTGGTTGGCTGGAACACCCACACCTTCTCGGCTCCCTTTGTCTGGGACGGCACTTCGAACATCCTGGTCGATGTCTACACCTCGCTGATCCCGGGTGATTATACCCAGAACGCTTCGACTTACTATTCGACCACCACGTTCAACAGCTCGCTGCGCTTCCAAAGCGACACCGCTGAAGCCAGCACAGCCACCACCGGCACCACCAGCCTGAACCGCTCCAACATCAGGTTCAACATGGAAGCCCTGGTTGTTGACGAACCGCCCAACCCGGCGCAGATCGTCTCCCCGGCTGACGGCGCTGTCAATGTGATGACCTCCGCCACCCTCAACTGGGCTTCCGGCGGCGGCGCCCCCACGGGCTACAAGGTGCATTTCGGCACCACCAACCCGCCCCCCTTCATCCAAAACACCACTGAAACCACCTATGCCCCCACCCTGGCGATCAACACCACCTACTATTGGAAGATAATTCCTTTCAATGCCGAAGGTGACGCGGTCAACTGCCCGGTCTGGAGCTTCACCACCGGCGGCCCGGTGGTTACCATGACCAACGGCACCCAGTCCGTGACCGATGGCATGACCTATGCCTTCTATGATTCCGGCGGACCCGACGGCCAGTATCAAAACTCCGAGAACTATACCTTCACCTTCTCGGCCGCCAATCCCACCTCGATCATCCACGTGACCTTCACCTACTTCGATCTGGAATCCGGCTGGGACTACCTGAAGATCTACAACGGGCCGGACACCTCCGCCCCGCAGGTCGGCCCTGCTGCCGGCTACTCCGGCACCGCCCTGCCGGATGAACTGATCGGCTCCAACGCCGTGACCTTCGTCTTCACCTCCGACAGCTCGGTCCAGCGTAACGGCTGGGCGGCAGCGGTCAGCGCGGTGAACCTCGAACACGACCTCGGCGCGCAGAGCATTGCCGGCAACACCATCCCCTCAGTTGGTGATCCCACCACTTACACGGTGGCGGTGAAAAACAACGGCGCCAACACCGAGAACACCTACAGCGTGAAACTGATGGGCACCGGAAACGTGGAGCTTGCCTCCATTCCCGGCACCTCCATCGCTCCCCAGCAAACCATCGACTTTGCCATCACCTGGACCCCCTCCGCCACCGGCGCGATGGAGATCTGGGGCGAAGTGGTGCTGGCCAACGACGGCATCGCCTCCAACAACCAGACCCCGCACATGAACATCAGCGTGCAGGCCGTGGGCGTTGTGGCGGTCACCATCGGCGATGGCAGCCAAACCGGCCTCCTCCCGCTGAACTTCTTCTACAACAACAGCCTGTCCGAGACGGTCTATCCCGCCAACGAAATGAACATCGGCGGCCTGATCACAGGCATCCAGTACTACAACGACTTCACTCTGGCCGGCGGCCTGACGGACAAACCCACCAAGATCTGGATGGGCGAGATCGCCGATGCCGACCTCACAGCAGGATGGGTGCCCTCCACCAGCCTCACCTCCGTCTTTGACGGCCTGGTGGACTACCCCACGGGACAAAACGACATCAACATCACCCTGCAGACCCCGTACGTTTATGGCGGCGGCAACCTCGTGGTGATGGCGCAGCGTCCCATGGACACCGGCTGGTTCAGCGGAGTCAACTTCCGCACCCAGACCATCGGCACTTCCCGCACCCTGGCTGTCTATTCAGACGGCACCGCCTTCGATCCGGCCGCGCCCCCCGCCGGCACCGCCCCCACCGGTATGTTCCCCAAGACCACTTTCTTCCTGATCGTGGACGACATGGGAGCCCTTACCGGAACGGTCTTTGACGGCGCAACCCCTCTGCCCGGAGCGACGGTCTCCATCACCGGAACCCCTCTCACCACCACCACCGACGCCAACGGCGTTTACAACTTCCCCTACGTGATGATGGGTGCCCAAACCGTTGTGGCCACAAAACACGGCTACAACGAAGTTACCCACGCCGTCACCATCATCGAAGACCAAACCGTGACCCAGGACTTCGTGCTCACCCAGCTGCCCCAGGTCACCGTTACCGGACGCATCGTAGGCAGCGACCAGCCCACCGTGGGCCTGGCCGACGCCACCATCAACCTCACCGGTTACGATCCCTACCAGGCCACCACCAATGCCAGCGGCCAATTCACCATCACCGGCGTCTATGCCAGCCAAACTTACGAATACACAGCCCACGCCACGGGTTACCAGAACGCGACCGGCCAGGTCGTGGTCGGCACCACCAACGTGAACATGGACGACATCATCGTGAACGAACTGGCCTTCCCGCCCTATCAGGTGGTTGCCACTGAAGCCACCGACTATTCGAACGTGGCCCTCACCTGGATGGCCCCGGATCCCAACGCAGTGGGCGAATGGATCTACTACGACACCGGCCTGAACGAAGACAGCATCGGCCTCACCGCCGGCGGTGAATTCAGCGCCGCCATCCGCTTCCCGGCCTCCGCTCTCACCGACTATGCCGGCATGAGCCTCTACGCCATTTCCCTCTGGCCTGGCGATCCGGCCACCTACTCCCTGCGCGTCTGGACCGGTGGAACCCCCACCTCTCCCGGAACCCAGGTGGTTGACCAGCCCTTCACCGTACCCACCGCCGATGTGTTCCAGACCGTGCTGCTGGACAACCCCGTGGTTGTTTCCGGCACCGAGGAACTCTGGTTTGGCTACAACGTCACCCACACCGGGGGCATGTATCCCGCCGGCTGTGACGGCGGCCCTGCCCTGAACGGCTTCGGCAACATGATCTACAACGCCGGCGCCTGGTCCACCCTCTACGACCTGGCCCCGACCCTCAACTACAACTGGAACATCCGCGGCTACGTGGGCTTCTCGGCTCCCACCCGGGCTCCCGAAGTCACCCCGCTGGCCATGAAGACCGGTGCCTTTGGCGAAGCCAACGGCAACGACCGCGTCCTCGGCGGATACAAGGTCTGGCGCCTTCTGGCCGCGAACCAGGACAACGAGTCCCTCTGGACTCCGCTGACCCCCACCAACATCACCCCCACCAACTACACCGACAACGCCTGGGCCCCGCTGCCCTCCGGCGTTTACAAATATGCCGTCAAGGCTGTTTACACCAACGACGTGATGTCCCCTGCCGCCTTCTCCAACGAGATCCACAAAGGCATGATGGGAGTCCTGTCCGGAACCGTGACCGAATTCGGCACCAACGTTCCGATCGCCGGGGCCACCATCACCGCCGGCGACTACAGCGGCACCTCCGACGCCACCGGTAACTACTCCTTCGGCGTCTATCAGGGAACTTACACCGTCACCTGCGTGAAGACCGGCTACCAGGCTGGTTCCCAGGCCGGCGTGAGCATCACCGGGCTGCAAACCACAAACCTGAACTTCGTACTCACCGAGATCACCCTTCCCCCGGGAGCGGTGCAGGCAGTCGAAGCCAGCCCCAGCCTGGTCAACGTGACCTGGATGGAGCCCGGCAGCGGCACCGACATCTCTGAAGGTTTCGAAGGAACGGCCTTCCCGCCCACCGACTGGACCCAGATCATCAACAACACCGGCGCTGCCGGAACCACCGGCGTGTACCCCACCTGGTGCCAGGTCGGCGAAGTTGCCCTCACACCCGCGGTCCCGCCCCACACCGGAGCTTACCAGGCCGCCCTCTGGTGGGATTATGCCCATCAGGATGAATGGCTCATCACCCCTGAGTTCATCTGCCCTCCCGCCGCTGACCTCAACTTCTGGACCTATGTCTATCTGGGAAGTACCAACCTCGACCATTACAACGTGAAGGTTTCCACCGACGGCACCACCTGGACCACCCTCTGGGATGCCACCGCCCTCACCGGCGGCTGGAACTACTACGACACCCCCATCGCGGTCGATCTGGACAGCTATGCCGGCCAGGAGATCAAGCTTGCCTGGCAGGCTGTGGACGGCGACGGCCAGGGTCTCTGGTATGTCTGGTTCCTCGATGACATCGTGGTAGGCAATCCCACCACCACCCTGCGCTTCCCCGCCAGCTCCCTCACCCGCGTGAGCGCTGCCGGAAACGACCACCGCGCGCCTGAAACCGTGATGCCCAAGCGTCCCATCAGCCGCGAGATGATGCACTCATCCGGCCTGACCTCCGCCAACAAGGTCGCCAACGAGACCGTGGTCCGCGACGACCGCGTCCTCAACGGCTACAAGGTCTGGCGCCTGCTTCAGGGCCAGGAGAACAATGAATCCGCCTGGGTCCAGCTCACTCCGGACGTCATCACCGCCACTGCCTGGCAGGATGGCGGCTGGGGCAGCGTGCCCGACGGTAACTACAAGTGGGCCGTGAAAGCCATCTACACAGCTGGCGCCACCTCCACTCCCTCCTTCTCCAACGTCGTGCCGAAACAAACCCAGATCGGCACCATCGCCGGTATCGTCCGCAACCAGCAGAACGCCCCCATCATGGGCGCCACCGTCTCCTGCGGCGATGTGACCGCCACCACCAACGCCTCCGGCGCCTACAGCATGCAAGTGGTTGCCGGCACGCACAGCGTTACCGCCACCGCCGCCGGCTATGCCCCCGGCACCCAGACCGGCGTGATCGTGGTCACCGGCCAAACCACCACCGTGAACTTCCAGCTGGCTCCCAGCCAGGAACTGCTGGTGGACGGCTTCGAAAGCTACGACAACTTCGCCCTGGCCTTCGCGCCCTGGACCCTGGTGGACGTGGACATGAGCACCACCTACGGCATGACCGGGATCACCTGGCCAAACGCCTACGCGGCGATGGCCTACATGATCTTCGTGCCCAGCGCCACCACCCCCGCGGTCACCGACGCCGAACCCCACGGAGGCCTCAAACAGGCTGCCTGCTTCGCCAGCACCACGCCTCCCAACAACGACTGGCTGATCACCCCCGTGCTCAGCAACCCCGCCGAGATCAAGTTCTGGGCCCGCTCCTACACGGACGACTATGGCCTCGAGCGCTTCAAGGTGGGCGTGGGCACGGATACCAATCCCAACAACTTCACCATCATCAGCGGTACCAACTACATCTCCGCCCCGATCGACTGGACCGAGTACACCTACTCGCTGGCCGGCTATCCCGGCAACGTGTATGTGGGCATCCAGTGCCTCTCCAACGACGCCTTCATCTTCTTTGTGGATGACGTGCTCGTGATGGGCGGCACCGCGAATGAAGATCCGGGCGTGCCTGTGGTGGCCACCGAGCTGCACGGCAACTTCCCGAACCCCTTCAATCCGGAGACCACCATCCGCTACAGCGTGAAGGAAGCCACTCCCGTAACCATCGAGATCTACAACGTCAAGGGCCAGCTGGTGAAGACCCTCGTGAACGAAAGCAAGGCCAGCGGCAATTACTCCGCCACCTGGAACGGCCGCGACAACAACAACCTGCCTGTCTCCAGCGGCGTCTATTTCTACAAGATGTTCGCCGGCAAGTACAGCAGCACCAAAAAGATGATCCTGATGAAGTAATTCGTCAGATCTATAAGATCCCAACCCCGGAACGGTCCCCCGCTCCGGGGTTTTTGTTTTTTTTACGGATAGCCAAAATGATCAATCAGAAACAGTTCCGGCTCCATCCATCGCATTGACCAGGGAAGCGCGAAAAAATTGCTTTACAAAATTTCTGAGCCCGCGTTGATTGCCCTGAGTGCTGATCTTTACGTTAAACAGTTCCCACTGCTGAAAGCGGCAGAGATCACGCGCAAAGGAGTTTGCCCATGAAACGCCTGCTTTATGTTTTGGCGCTGGCCATGCTCACATTTTCCGTTCCTGCCGCCGCCCAGATGCTGGACGGGGATCCGGACCAGGGGTCCCGGGAGAGGGAAATAATCGCGGTGACGATCGGAAGCGGGGATCAGCAGGCCCTGATCCCTGTGAACATGTACTACCGCAGCAGCCTGTTCGAGACCATCTATCTGGCCAGCGAGATGAACGCCAGTGGGCAGATCACGGCCATTCGCTTCTACAACAACTTTTTCTCCAACCTTCCCAACAAACCCACGCAAGTCTGGTTGGGAGAAACCCCGCTCGCGGACCTTAGTAACGGTTGGATCCCTGCCAGCCAGCTGACCCAGGTGTTTTCCGGCGATGTGGCTTATCCTGCCGGGATGAATGAGATCACCGTCACGTTCGCCACGCCTTTTGCGTATGGCGGCGGAAACCTCGTGATGATGGTCTTCCGGCCCTGGGACGACGAATACTATATGTCCGTGGATTCATTTTTCGCCCAGACCGTTGGCTCCAACCGCTCTTTGAACACCTTCAACCACAATACCCCCATCGATCCGGATAATCCACCCACCACCGGGGTCACGGGCCAGTTTCCCAAAACCACCTTCTTTGTGGATGTTGCGGGAACGGGCGCGCTGGCCGGTAACGTCAGCAGCGGCCGCAATCCGCTGCCCGGGGCGGCGGTTTCCATCATCGGAACGAACTTTTCCGCCCTCACCGACGCGGCCGGAAACTACGGCTTCCCCTATGTCCCGCAGGGAACCTACACCATGATCGCGGGCAAGACCGGCTACGCGAACGAATTACACACCGTGACGATCACCGCGGACCAGACCAGCAGCCAGGATTTCGTGCTGGCGCCGCTGGGCCAGGTGTCAGTTTACGGCATGGTGGTGGGCAGTGACGCTCCCGGCGTTGGTTTGGCAGGCGCAGAGATCAGCCTTTCCGGCTACGCGGAATATGCCGCCAGCACAGATGCCGCAGGCCAGTTCCTGATCAGCGGAGTTTATGCCCCACAGCTTTACCTTCTCAGCGTCAGCGCGCCCGGCTACCAGACCGGTCAGTTGCAATTAGCAATAGGCTCGATCGATTACGACGTGGGCGTTTTGCTGCTGGTCGAGACCGCCTATCCTCCGCAGAATGTGGTGGCGACGGAATCCGCCTCTGGAAACTCTGTAAACCTGGCCTGGGAAGAACCCAATGTGGCTCTGGAAGGCTGGCTGCATTACGACAGCGGGGAGAACAACACCTCTTTCGGCACCGCGGGCTCGCTCAGTTTTGACGTCGCGGTCCGCTTTCCGCCAGCCGCGTTGGCCGACTATGCCGGAGGTTTTTTGCAGGCGGTGCGGATCTGGCCAGCCCAGGGAGGCAATTTCTCGGTGCGGGTCTGGACCGGCGGAGACGCTTCCCAGCCAGGCACCCTGGTGGTGGACCAGCCCATCATCCCGGTCCTCAATTCCTACAACACGGTTTCGCTGGATTTTCCCGTGCCGATCACTGGCACGGAAGAGCTGTGGTTCGGCTTCCTGTGCGACGTTACGGGAGTAAATCCCGCTTACGCGGGCATGGATTACGGTCCCGCGGCGGATGGCTTTGGCAACCTGATCCACTGGCAGGGCAACTGGACCACCCTGCTCGCCGTGAATGCCTATTGCGACTTCAATTGGAACATCCAGGGCTATGTGGGCCTCGATCCTCTCTCCGCGGTGACCGAGTTCACTCCTCTGGACCTGACCGATCCGGAACCCGAGCGCATAACCGCCTACATGGTCTGGCGCTTCCTGCAAGGCCAGGCCAACAATGAAGCCCTCTGGTGGAGCCTGACCCCTTCCCCCATCACCGCCACGACCTTCACGGACCCAGGCTGGTATGCCGTGCCGGACGGAACCTACTATTGGGCGGTGAAAGCAGTTTACCTCAACGGAGAGCTTTCCGAGCCGGCTTTTTCCAATCCGCTGGCCAAGGTCACCCAGGTCGGCACCATCGCCGGGATCGTGCGCAATCTGCAAACCGCCCCCATCATGGGTGCCACTGTCTCCTGCGGTGATGTGAGCGCCACCACCAATTCCAGCGGGGCTTACAGCATGCTGGTGGACAGCGGCACGCACAGCGTCACGGCCAGCCATCCGGAATACCATTCGGTCACCCAGGATGGCGTTGTGGTGACAACGGGACAGACCACCACGCTGCACTTCCAACTGGCGTATGATTGGCTCTTGGAAGGTTTCGAATCCTACGCCAATTTCGCGCTGGAGTTTGCCCCCTGGACCCTGGTGGACGTGGACCTGAGCGCCACCTATGGCATATACGGGGTCACCTGGCCCAGCGCCAACGCGGCAATGGCCTACATGATCTTCGTGCCTTCCGCCACCACTCCGCCCGTCACCGACGCCGAACCCCACGGCGGCCTCAAGATGGCGGCCTGCTTTGCCAGCACCACCCCTCCCAACAACGACTGGCTGATCACACCCTTGCTCAACCACCCCGCTGCGATCAGGTTTTGGGCCAAGAGTTACAACGCCGTTTACGGCCTCGAAAGGTTCAAGGTCGGAGTGTCCA
This sequence comes from Candidatus Cloacimonadota bacterium, assembly GCA_020532085.1. Classification (NCBI taxonomy): domain Bacteria; kingdom Pseudomonadati; phylum Candidatus Cloacimonadota; species Candidatus Cloacimonadota bacterium. The sequence goes on from JAJBAV010000050.1 coordinate 10,750, forward strand.
CCTCCGGAACTGACCCGACGGACTTCACCATCATCAGCGGCACCAACCATATTGAAGCCCCGACCGAGTGGACCGAATACACCTACGATTTGTGGAGCTACAACCATCTCGACATCTATGTCGGCATCCAGTGCGTGTCCGACGACGCCTACATCTTCCTTGTGGATGACGTGCACGAGATACCCCCTGTCGGCGATGATGGCGATTCGAGCCTGCCCGTCGTGTCCACCGAACTGCAGGGCAACTTCCCGAACCCCTTCCATCCGCAGACCACCATCCGCTACTGCGTGAAGGAAGCTTCGCCCGTGACCATCGGGATCTACAACGTCAAGGGCCAGCTGGTGAAAACCCTCGTCAGCGAAGCCAAGGCCAGCGGAAATTACTCCGCCACCTGGAACGGTCGCGACCACAGCAACCAGGCTGTCTCCAGCGGAGTCTATTTCTACCAGATGCGCGCCGGCAAGTACAGCAACACCAAAAAGATGATCCTGATGAAGTAATGCTTCAGAACCATAACCATCAACCCCTGAACGGGCACCCGCTCCGGGGTTTTGTTTGCTCAAGGGAAAATGGACATAGTGAAAAAGAGGCACTCTTTCAAACTGAGTGGGTGGAGGGATCGGCTGGATATAGACTTTCCAACGCCCTCTCCCGCTCCGTCATTCCGGGCGGTGAAGCTGGAGTCGAGCGAGTCACGAGCATCGGCTCCAACAGAGCCAGACCCGGAATCCAGACGGTCCTGGGAATGCCCTCAGAGCGTGTCGATACAGACTGCGTCTGTAGCGACCTCGCCTGGCGTCAGCGTCATGCCAGCGCAGGCTGGCATCCAGTTCTTTTTCTGGATCCCGGATCAAGTCCGGGATGACGCATTGGCTCTGTCGCGTCAAAGGGATCATTCCAAAACCAAGACCGAAGCAACACATTTCGGAACCTTCCCCAAGTCGAATTCACAGATTCGCAAGTTCCCTTCTTAGCAACCCCAGCAGAGGGTAAATGCAACATCCAGGACAAGAGACGAACATATATCCATATATTACATTTATATACCTATATAACTACTAATACCCACTAAATTAGTATATATTATGTTATATAGTATACATATCTATATCTTAGCTATTCTCCTCCTGGACCGGGGCAAAAAGGTCCGGAGCAAGGGAACTTGCGAATTTGCGAATCTGACACTCTCCGCAAATTCTCAAATTCCCAAGTACCCTTCTTAGCGACCCAGCAGAGGGTAAATGCTCCATCCGGGACAAGAGATGATTATATATCCATATATTACACATATATACCTATATAACTACTAATACCTACTAAATTAGTATATATTATGTTATCTAGTATATATATCAGCATCTTGGACATTATCCTCTTGGACCGGGGCAAAAGGGTCCGGAGAAAGGGAACTTGCGAATCTGTGAATTTGCCGCAGAGAGACCGAACTTATCGCCAGCGTCTAACCTCTTCTCCAGTCCCCCGGATAATCCCCGCCCAAAACGCGGCGATCAGGCGGGAGGCGCTTCCGGGGCCTGCGATCGGGGAACAGCAGCCGGGCAACCTCACAGCCGGGTCAGGATTTTCTGCCCCATGGGTGAAAGACGGAAGGCGGTGGCTTCAGCCACCGTGCGCGGAGATGGGTGTTCAGAGGCGGCCCAGACGCTGTCCGGCGCTTTCAAGCGCCGGTTGGCCTGGTGGCTCCGGATCGATAGGGGCTTTTCACATAGGGAAAAAGCAGTGAGATTTGCGTTTGCCCGCCCTTTGTTTATACCTATCAAGACCTTTGCACATAATCCTCAGGGTCTGGTTAAAAAGTAAGAGCATTTAGGATCAAAAAGTAGTTTTTGAAATCTGCAAATAATTCTTGACAAAATAGATAGGCTCATATTTTGTCACTCTA
>JAJBAV010000051.1 GCA_020532085.1 Candidatus Cloacimonadota bacterium
AACTCGCCGCTGCCCGCAGCCTGTTGCAGCGCCTGGGCCTCGGCACAACGGCCATCGAGGCCATCTCCGCCAGGAATGGGGGCGAGGCCTTGAACGGTGTTCTGGTGGTCCGCGCCTCGAGGGAAGGGATTGTTATCGAAGGCAATGCCGGTTCAGGTGAACAGGTCGAAGCGGGCAAACCGCTGTTCACCATCTCCGACCTGGAGACGGTGTGGGTTCTGGCCGACGTGCAGGAGGCGGACCTCGCCGTCCTTGCCAATACCTCCGGCAAGGCGGCCAAAATCGAGACCATGGGCCACAGTTTCACTGGCCGGCTGGAGACAGTGGCTGGCCGGATGAACGAAACGACCCGTACCGTCAAGGCCCGCTTCAGCTTCGCCAATCCCGGGGGGCTGCTCAAACCCGGCATGTTTGTCACGGTCCGTCTGCAGTTGCCCGCCCAGGGGGAATCTCTGGTTGTGCCCAAGGTGGCCGTCCTGGCCGACGAGGGTCGTACCTTTGTCTTCATCCACAAGGAAGGGGACTATTGGATCCGGCGGCCGGTCACGCTCGGCGCGCGTTTCGAAGACAAGGTGGAGATCACCGCGGGCCTCACGGCCGGGCAACGGATTGTCACGGATGGCTCCTTCCTGCTGAAAAGCGATGTGCTGCGCAGCAAGATGGGCGCCGGTTGCGCGGATTGAGGGGGAAACGCCATGGAACGATGCATCACCTTCCTTCTCGGTCGGCGCTGGATGGTCCTCACCGTGACCACGCTTTTGGTTGCCGCGGGCTGGATGGCCTGGACCCGACTGCCCATCGATGCCTTTCCGGATGTGACCAACGTGCAGGTGATGGTGCTCACCGAAGCGCCCGGACTTTCCGCAGTCGATGTCGAGCAGCAGATCACCTATCCCATCGAGCAGCAAATGGGCGGCGTGCCCCACGTCACCCAGGTGCGCTCGCTCTCCAAGGCCGGACTTTCCCAGGTCATTGTCGTCTTTCCGGACAACACGGATATCTATTTTGCCCGGCAGCAAATTTTTGAACGACTGACCGTTGCCCGCGAACACCTGCCCGCAGGTGCCGAACCGGAACTCGGCCCCATCAGCACCGGCCTGGGCGAGATTTTCCAGTACACCCTGGAAGGTGCCGGCATGACCGCCATGGAACTCCGCCGTCTTCAGGACGCGGTGGTCACGCCGCAACTGCGCCCCCTGTCCGGCGTCAATGAGGTCAACAGCTTCGGTGGTTTTGTGCGCCAATATCACGTCCTGGTCAACCAGGAGGCGCTGCTTAAATATGACCTCAGCCTGCGGACGGTCGTGGAGGCCCTGGCAAGGAACAATGCCAATGCCGCCGGCGGATTCATCGTCCGCGAATGGGAGCAGACCTATATTCGCGGCTTGGGGCAACTCACCGGGGCGAACGACATCGGCGGCGTAGTGCTCAAATCCCATAACGGTACGCCCATTCATGTCAACGATGTGGCGGAGGTCACGGTCGGGCATCAACCCCGCCAGGGCGCTGTCACCCGGGACGGTCAGGGCGAGACGGTGGCCGGCATGGTCATCATGCTCCGCGGCGAAAACTCCAAGGAGGTAGTCAGCCGGGTCAAAGAGGCGCTCCCACGCATCCAGGCCAGCCTGCCTGACGGGGCGCACATCAACGTGTTCTACGACCGCACCGATCTGATCGAGGCCTGCATCAAGACCGTGGTCGACGCGCTCCTGGAGGGTGGCGTCTTTGTTATCCTGGTACTTTTCCTCTTTCTTGCCGAATTTCGATCCGCGGCCATTGTCGTGCTGTCACTGCCCATCACCTTTCTCATTACCTTTCTCATCATGGGCTGGGCCCATATCAGTTCAAACCTGATGAGCCTGGGCGGACTCGCCTTTTCGGTGGGTATGGTGGTCGACGCGGCCATTGTCATCGTCGAGAACGTGCGCCGCCATTTTGCCGAGCACCAGGAAAAATCCTCGAAAATCCGGATTGCCGCGCGGGCGGTGGCCGAGGTGGCGCGGCCCGTGTCGTTCTCCGTGCTGATCATCGCCATCGTCCTGGTTCCGCTTTTTTCCCTGCAGGGCATAGAGGGCAAGATGTTCTTTCCCCTGGCGGCTACCATGATCATCGCCATTCTGGTGTCCCTGGTGGTGGCGCTGACCGCAGTACCGGTGCTGGCAGCCATGGTGCTCAACCAGCGGCCGGAGAAGGAGTTCCGGTTCGTGCGCAAACTAGGTCAAGGATACCTGGCGCTACTGTCCTGTGCTCGCAGGCGCGCGGTGGTGACCATGACCCTTGCTGTTCTGGCCCTTGCCGCGGCAGGTTGGGCCGCAACCCGTATCGGCACCGAGTTCATGCCCCACCTGGATGAAGGCGCCATTGCGGTCAATGCCGTGCGCCTGCCCAACGCCTCGCTGGAAGGCTCGGCCACGGTCAGCAGTTTTATCGAGAAGCGGCTGCTGGCCACCTTTCCCGAGGTCCTGACCGTGGTCAGTAAAACCGGTCGGGCCGAGATCTCCGAAGACCCCATGGGGCCGGAGCAGACCGACTTTTTCATCATGCTGAAAGCCAAGAAGGAGTGGACTTCGGGACGCGACAAGGCGCAACTGGTTGAGGCCATGAATCGGGAACTCTCGACAATTCCCGGCATCCGGCTGTCTTTTTCCCAGCCCATCGCCCTCCGCGTCAACGAGTTGATCTCCGGGGTGAAGAGCGACCTGGCCGTCAAGGTGTATGGTGAGGATCTGGACACATTGAAAGGTTTTGCCGATCGAATTGCCGCAATCCTCGGTGGCATCGAAGGCGCACGGGATGCCAAGGTGGAACAGGTTTCTGGCATGGAACAACTTGAGATCACCTACGACCGCCAGCAACTCGCCCGCTACGGAGTGAATACCGGGGATGTCAACGAGGTGATCGAGATCGCCCTGGCCGGACGCGAGGCGACGAGAATAGTGGAAGGTCCCTTGCGCACCGCCACCGTGGTCCGTCTGGCCGAGAACGACCGGGTCGATCTGGAGTCCCTGGAGCAGTTGCTCATCCGAGGGGCATCCGGTGAACCGCTGCGCCTGGGCCAGGTGGCCCGGTTCGACCTGGTGGAAGGACCGGCCCAGATCGGCCGGGAGAAAGGGATGCGCAGGGTGGCCGCCGAAGTCAATATCCGCGGCCGGGATCTCGGCAGTTTTGTCGCGGAAGCGCAGGAAAAACTGTCCCCCGTCGAGCAGGAATTACCGTCCGGATTCTTCCTTGAGTTCGGCGGTCAGTTCGAAAACCAGCAGCGCGCCATGCAACGGCTCAGCATCGTCGTGCCGGTGGCTCTTTTTCTCATCTTCTGTCTTCTGTATATGGCCCTGGGCAACATCAGGGACTCGCTGCTCGTCATTCTCAACCTGCCCTTTGCCCTGGTGGGCGGCATCCTGGCCATTTGGGTTTGGGGGCTGCCACTTTCCGTGTCGGCAGCTGTCGCCTTTATCTGCCTGCTCGGGATCGCGGTGCAGAACGGGGTGGTGCTCATCGCCTTTTTCCGGCAATTGCGGGAAGCGGGAGGCAGCATCGAGGAGACCATCCACGAGGGCTGCCGTTTGCGCTTCAGACCGCTGCTCATGACCGCGCTCACCAGCTTTATCGGCCATCTGCCCATGCTCTATGCCACCGGTTCCGGTGCAGATATTCAAAAACCCCTGGCCGTCGTGGTCATGGGCGGGCTGGTGACTTCGACCATCCTGACCCTGGTTGTCCTGCCGGTATGGTATGGATGGCTGGAACAACGGTTTGGCCGGCACCGGGAGGAGAAAGGAGAACTTTCAATGCCGCAGAGGGGGATGTAAACGTTCAACGAGGGGCCGGCGCGACGCGCGGCTACCGCAACAGGATCGTGTGCAAAAAAAATTTCAAACCGTTGGCTCTTGCGCAAAATTACGCCAACACACCTTGAAAAAAGGCCAGCCTACTTTGCGAGACAGGAAACAAGTGGGCTGGCCTTGGTGGAAATTTTTTTGTCGAACATCTTCCTTTCAGCGGTTTTTCTTTTCCGCCTGACCAGAAAATTGTTCGGATTTGTTCACTAAGTTCTCATCCTCTTGGGCAACACTGTTACCGCCCTCATCTTCCTTGTCTGTCACCTCTTCCACCTGGAAGGAGCAACAGCACGATTTTTTACCGAATAAGGTTTTGAGAAAGCTCGTTTTTTGTTCTTTTTCCATTTTTCCTCCACACCTCTACTTTGATATTTAAAGCAGTGCGTTAAAAATATATCCCGCACTAACAGCCGTTGTCCAAATGACCAAAACAATAGAGGCGACCAGGCGAGTTCTGAAAATACTCGCCAACATAGCCATTTCAGGTATTGCCATTCCCGCACCGCCGATAATCAGGGCGATGACGGCCCCCATGCTCATGCCCTTTTGAGACAACGCTAAGCCAATGGGAATGGCTGTTTCGGCCCGGATATACAGTGGAACACCAATCGTTGCCGCGACCGGAATAGCGAGGGGGTTTTCTGGACCCGCAAGGCGGGCAACCAGATCCTGGGGGATGTATCCATAAATACCGGCGCCAATGGCCACACCTATCAAGAGATAAACTAAAACGGCTCTAAAGTCTCTCCAGGCAGAAAAGAAAGCCACTTGCATTTTGCCAAGAAATCCAGAAGGAGCACCGTCTAACTGGTTACCATTGCAACATGCGGCTTTTATCCTGACATTTTTTACATACCGAGCACCTCCCGTTTTTTCAAGGATGAGGCCAAAGACGATCGACCCGGTGAAGGTCACGCTGAAATAGAACAAACAGGCCTTATATCCCATAAGCGCCCAGACCATGCTGATGATGATCGGGTTCAGCAAGGGCGAAGAAATCACAAACGACATGACCGGTCCGAATGGTGCACCGGCGTTCAGCATGCCGAGCGTCATGGGAATGGTTGAGCAAGCACAGAATGGTGTTAGCGTCCCCACGACAGCTCCCAGAACATTTCCCCAAATGCCACCTCGCGAGAGCCACTGCCGGAGTTTCTCTTGGGGTATGTATTGTAAAGTCAGAGCAACCAGCATGCTAATCCCCAGGAACAGGGCCGTCAGTTCGGCCGTAATTATGAGGAAATATTGCAAAGTGTTGAGAAAATTATTCATGTAGGCCACCCTTCTTTATGGTTGACTATATCAACTATTTGTTCAAAAAATTTTTACCCTTTCAAGGATTTTGCCATGGTCAGCAAAACCGGCACGACCTCCGTAGCGATCTGAGGAGGCATCTTCGCTACGAGTTCATGTATCTTTTCGAGATAGCGGGAGTCTGTAGATTTCAGCACCAGTTCGCCTTTCTCTGTGATGTCTACGCAGCAGAATCGGGCGTCATCATGGGATTTGATTTTTTTCACATAACCTTTCTTCTCTAAACGATTGACGACCCTGGTTGCGCCGCTCTTGGTGAATCCCAAGGAAATCCCAATATCCTGCACGGGGCAATCCTTGGTGCTCGAGACTTTGTCCAGGGCGATAAACTCCGGCATCGTGAGGTTATCGCAGCACTCACCGTTCAAGCCTTTTGGACCAAAGTGCCAGACGATCTCAAGGAGCGATCGGCTGAGTTCTGAAATCATTGAGTAGTTCACCTTGTTCTCCATAGGGTGATGTATGGCTTGCCCGGTAGCGGGGGACGGTTTTGCCTTGCCCTGAGTGGTTCCGGCAGAGGTATAGCCTTATCAGTTGACCGCGTCAACTTTTTAACGAAAAAAGCGCACTCCGATACCTGGGCCTGAAAAAGCATTGACAGATATCCCCACGAAGTTAAAATTTATACATGTAAATATTTAAATATAAGGATTAGCCCGATGCAAACCTTCCTGCGAGTCATGAAAGCCCTGTCGGATCCCAACCGGGTCCGAGCGCTTAAGCTGCTCGAGAAACAGCCTCTTTGCGTGTGCGAGATTCAAGAGATTCTGGGCATAGCCCAGCCAACGGTGTCCAGCCACATGAAAATCCTTGAAGAAGCTGGTTTGGTAGCAAAAGAGCGGCAGGCAACGTGGGTTATTTACAGCTTGGCTGAAGACAGCAAATCAGAATATGCTCGAACCATGATAAACGTATTGAAAGATTCGCTCAATGAAGATGTCGATTTGAAAAAAATGGTGAAATCGATGTCAAGTTGTATCTGCCGTCCAATATAACAGCAGGGAAAAAGAATATTTTTTAATTCTCTTGTCAAGTGACCACCAGCTGGTAGTTATTAAAAATTTTAACAATACTAAAATTTTATCAAGCGTTTATTGGAACTTACAGCTCACTTGTCCTTTTTTCCAAGGAGAAAAAACACAATGGAAATTAAAATTTGCGGTCCTGGATGTGCTTCCTGCGAGAAGACTCAGCAGGTCGTCGAGGCGGCTCTCGCTGCGAAAGGTATCACTGCAAAGATCATCAAGGTAGATGACTTTCAAGAGTTCCTCAAACTCGGCGTTTTTTCAACCCCCGCTGTTGTTATCGATGGTCAAGTTAAGTGCATTGGTCGGGTACCGAAGCAGGCTGAAGTGGAAAAATGGATCGGCTGATAAAGCGCACGATGTTGAATGTTCCAATATTTGCATGAGGGAAAGATGCTCCCATGTTGAAAAATAATGAAATCCGACAAGCGGTCCATGATCTGTATAGCCAAGCGGCCAATAATGGGTGTGGTGGATCGACCTGTTGCAGTGGCTCGAAACCAGAACTCGCTGAACATATGGGCTACAGTCCTGATGAATTGAAAGCGGTTCCCACTGGCGCCAATTTGGGTTTTGGCTGCGGAAACCCTCAGGCTATTGCGGCCCTGAAGTCTGGTGAAACGGTGCTGGATCTCGGCAGTGGGGCGGGATTTGACTGTTTTCTGGCGGCCAGACAAGTTGGTGAGAGCGGACAAGTGATCGGTGTGGACATGACCCCGGAGATGTTGTCCAAGGCCCGGGCTAACGCAAGCAACAATGGTTTTCTCAACGTCGAGTTTCGCTTGGGAGAGATTGAGCATTTACCGGTTGCTGACAACTCCATTGATGTCATTATTTCGAATTGTGTCATCAATCTGTCAACAGACAAGCCTCGTGTCTTTGAGGAGGCATTCCGTGTCCTGAAACCTGGCGGTCGCCTCGCCCTTTCCGATATTGTTGCCCTCTCCGAGTTGCCTGAACATTTACGGGACGACTTGTCATTACATGCGGAGTGTATGGCCGGAGCAACACCTGTTGCAGAGTTAGCGAAAATGCTCCAAACTGCAGGATTCGAAAATGTTCGAATAGCTCCAAAGGATAAAAGTAAAAATATTCTGGAAAAGTGGACAAAAAATAAATCTTTACATGAAATCATTGTCTCAGCTGCAATTGAAGCGATTAAACCAAAATTTTAATTTCCCTTAGGTAAACTCCCGGATTTGCCGGGAGTTTACCTAAGGGAAATTATTCAAAGCCATCGAGTTGGCTCTCTACCGGTGTTTTGCTCCCATCAACCCCATGAACGATCGAGACAGCCATGTGCGGCAGGTTCGCATTCTTCGTCAAGGGCCAGTTCGGCTACGAGTCCCTGCAGTTGTCGGAACCGCCGCGCTTCGAGCGGTACAACATCGCGCCGTCCCAGGAGATCCTCGCCATTCGCACCGCCCCGGAGGCGGGACGCCCTGAATGGGTCATGCTTCGCTGGGGCTTGGTGCCTTTCTGGTCCAAGGAACCCGGGGGCAAACGTCCGCTCATCAATGCCCGGGCCGAAGGGATCGAGGCCAAGCCTTCCTTCCGGGGTCCTGTGCGGCACCGTCGCTGCATCGTCCCCGCAAGCGGATTCTACGAGTGGGGTCGCCAGGGGACAGGCAAGCAACCCTATTTTGTACGGCCTGCTAAGGAGGAGGTCTTTGCCCTGGCCGGCATTTGGGACCACTGGGAGGGAAAGCAAGGAGAGGTCATCGAGTCCGTGGCCATCATCACCACCTCGGCCAATGAACTGGTGCAGCCGATTCATGATCGGATGCCGGTGATCCTCGAAGAAGAGGATGTGGCTGAGTGGATCGCAACCGCGACAAAACTCGAGAAGGCGCTGGCAATGCTCAAACCCTGTTCATCGGCGAGATTGGTGGCTTACCCGGTGAGCAGCCTGGTCAACAGTGCCCGCCATGACGGGCCGGAGTGCCTTGCCAGAGTGAGCCAAATGCTTCCTGGCCAGCTTTGAGGGTAGAGTTCCGGCACTATTTCATCTCAAAGATATCATATTTGATGGCGTGCCCACGCTGAAGCGATACCATCTTCCCAACCGCCTGGACGTGATTAAGCCAAGCGTATTTGGTCGAAGCTGTTGTGAAGCGAGGCACGACCAGGAAATAGCCGTCGGCATGGGTGACAGCCTCCCCTTTGTTCAACCGCTCGCCAGCTTCTGTTGCCTCTCACATTAAATGGTTTTGCTTTATCTGATTATCTTGACAGTGTTTTCTGATTATTTTGCTACGCTTCCCCGTTTGCTTAACAGGCTCACCTACAGGGAAGCGTTTCCCTGTTGCGTTTTCGTTCAGAAGGGTTCTTCGTCGAATGCCGTCTTTTCCAGGAAGGAACCGTCTTGGTCGGTGGTCAAGTAGCGGCAATAGTCTTTGACCAAGGTGTCCAGTTCCCTGATCAGGTTGAGCAAATCAGCGAGGAAAGAGATGTGCTGTTCGGCTTTCATAGATATCTCCTTGCGTTAGAGTAATTCCGAGTCCGCTGTTCTGACATGATCGGCGGTAACATGCTGGGATTTTTCCGCCGCTGCGGCGATGAGCGCCCCTCGGGCCAAGTGGTTGGCCTTGCGAAACAGTCCTCCTGAGCCCTGATGGACAGCGGTGAGGGCCTGCTCGTCGAACGGGGAGTTTTTCAGGCCGGCGAGGGCGAGGTGATGGTTGACGTAGAGTTCCATACGTTCTCTGTTGACCGCCTTGAGATGGGCCCTGGCCACGACGCGTGAGGCCAGGGGGATGGCGGTGCGATAGAGGAGGTTGTCGGCGAGATTGTTCTGCCCGGCAAGGATGACGGGCAGCCAGGGTTTGGAATCACCCTCGAACTGGGTGAGGGTGTGCAGTTCGGCAAAGACGTCCAGCCGGAGCAGGGAGGCCTCGTCGATGATGAGCAGCGGTTGCTGTTTTTTGGTACTGACCAGGGCCTGTATCTGCTGGCGGATGAGCCTGGTGAGGACCGCCCTGGAAGACGAGACGGTGTTGATGTCGAGTTCTGCCAGCAGTTGGCGATAGACCTCGAGGATGGAGCCGGCGGTGGCGGTGATCCACAGGGTTTTATATCGGGAGGGGTGAAGCTGTCCGGCCGCCCAGCGCAGGGAGGTGGACTTGCCGGCGCCGACCTCGCCGGTGACCAGGGCGATGCCGCCGATGCGGATGACGTACTCCACCCTTTGGCCGATGGCGAGGAGTTCGTCGGTTTGGAGGATGGCGCTGGTTTCCAGATCGGCGCTGAACGGTTCCCTGGTCAAGCCGAAGAAGGGTCTGTAGCTCATGGTTGGCCCTCCCCGAAGGGCAGCATCCCCTGTTCCGGTTTGTCTCTCTGCACCGTGGTGTTGACCGTGAGATCGAGCGGCAGGAGAAGGCCATGGGAGCGGCCCTGATGGACGATCTCCACCCGCTCGGGCTTGTGCTCGTGATAGAGGAGACTGAGCTGCTCGCCGATGAACCGGGTGGGTGCTTCGTAGAGGCGGCCGTCAATGGAGACGGTCCGGTCCTTGGTCACCCTTCGCCGCACCTCTTTGCGAAAGTGGTCCTCGAGGTCGACCGGTGGTGTCCTGATGAGTTCGACGTGCGTGGTGAATCGGTTGAAGGGCGCCTGGCCGGTGCTGGAATGGGGCCGTTGATGATACTGTTCGCTGACCCACAGGTCCAGGGTCTCATTCAGCTCCTCCAGGGTGTCCCCCTGGAAGCCGGAGAGCAACTGTGCACGGACCGTGCGGAAGAAGCGTTCGATCTTGCCCCTGCCCTGGGGCGTATACGGCGGGGTATGGATCAGGGCGATGCCCAGTGAGGCGCAGACCCGCTCCAGGTGACGGGAGCGGAAGGCGGCGCCATTGTCGACATAGAGCTTGCGGGGAATGCCCCTGGCCAAAAGGGCCTGGCGGAAGGCATCCAGCCAGGAGTCCAGCCGCTCGGACAGATAAAACTCGGCGTGGGGCAGCAAGCGGGAGTGGTCGTCGAGAAAGGCGACCAGGTAGGTCTTGCGCCGTTTTCCGCCGGCCAGCACCCTGGGGCCGTGCATGACGTCGGACTGCCAGATGTCGTTGGGATACTCGGCCTCATAGCGGCGGCGGTCCGTCTTCACCTCAGTCTTCCTGAGCGAAATCCCCTCCTGCTTGAGGATGCGGTACGCGGTTGCCAACGAGGGCTTCTGCCCCGGAAGACAGAGGTTTCTCTTGCTCAACTCCTCGATCAGCCTGGCGACCGGCAGCCCGGGCAACTCCTTGCGCAGCTTGACCAGGGAAAGAATGGTTTCCTCATCGACCCGCCTGCTTCTGCCCCGGTCGGATCGCGGCGTGGGAGAGAGGGCGACCAGCTGCCGGCCGGAGTTTTCGTACAGCCGAACCCATCGCCTTATGGTGGATGCGGAAATCCTGGTGCGGCCGGAGGCGGGAATATGCCATCGTTGGTCACTCTTCTCGCGGATTCGTTCGGCCAGTGCTCCGGGGTCAAGACGTGTGCAGACCAGTTCGCTGATGACCCCGAATCGGAACAGGGCCACCTCCTCTCGCTCTTTCTCGTGCATGGATACCTCCGTGGTTGCGTGGGCTGGAACGAGAATGTTCCAGCGTCCTCCTGCTACCATCGACGGCTCCATTCGGGCAGGGCTACAACACGGTAGGGTGGTTAGCGCACGATTCGATTCTCCTTTTTGCCGGCTGCGGTGACCGGGATGATGTTGCTTCTGATCAGGCGGCGGAAATTATCCAGACTGCAACCACCGTGGCTGCAGCCAAAGAACGCAAGCAGCAGGCGGCGCATCCGTCTCCACCACTGACGCTGTCGGCCACGGGGCAGGTCGGGACGCCAACGCCCGTGACGCCTGCGGGCGGTGATCGCGAGCAGAACCTCGAGCATGGATGAACGAATTTGGCGAAAAAAACCGCAGGGACGGAGACGGACAATGCAGCAGCAGTGGGGGCAGCGGAGGCGGCGCAGATAGACTGCTTCAACGCAACAGGAGAAATAGGCAAGGACAAAGCCGTGCCACCACAAACCGGCACGACAGCGGGGGCAGCAGCGCGGCTTCTGCCAGGGGAAAGATCGGCCCAACCTGGCAATATCCTTGACTTTGACAGAAACGAAAAGTACCAGTGGATCAACTCTTTCCGGATGGGGATACATCTGGTTGGAGGGGGTGGTGGGTCTTTGCAGAGGCCCATCACCCTGTCCCCCATGACCCGCAAGCCCTGCTGGTCAAAGGTATCTGAATTCTCAGATCCACTCGTTAACAGATTCTGAGAAAAACCTCCTTTTTTTG
>JAJBAV010000052.1 GCA_020532085.1 Candidatus Cloacimonadota bacterium
GTTGAGTCATGATCGTCTCCTTGTCTGTTAGTTTTGTCAAAACCATCAAAACAAAGAGCGGGATCTGGCTCAACCTTTTTCTTCATCTGCCGTTACCTATTTTACACCAACCTTTGAGACGCTACCCCATAATTTTGAAAGCTATGATTCTGTCATTTTGAGCGGGGTCGTTTTCAATGACCTTATCGGAAACACAAATTTAATTAAAAATAAAGCAAATACTATTCCAGAAATCAACTTATCACAAACATCTGTTACTATGAATGGCAGGAATTGCCTTGTTCGGGTAACTTATCCAGATCAGGATAGGGATCAACTCCAAAGTGTCTTTCCTATGTTTCTCCTTAAACCGAGTGGGTAAGCCCAGCAGGCATCAGATCATGGCGAGGGGTTCGGATCGCTACTCTCACTGCACGCCCACGCTATTGTTCAGTCGCCTTAACTGGCATTTCCTAATCGATTTGAAAAGAGAGCCTGCAACAACTGCCGTATCCAACCCGCTCTTTGCCGCCCCATTTAAGAAATGCCCATGTCCGGGTTATGGCTGCACCGGCACATTGGTTGGCCATCATCCGGACATGGGCTATGCTGTTAAGGTTGGGGGAGGCTTACTTCAGCACCAGTTTTCGGGTCTGCCGCAAATCTCCCTGTTCAAATCTGATCAGATACACTCCCGCAGCCAATCTGCGTCCCCGGCTGTCCTTGGCGTCCCAGACCAGGTCCTGGAAACCCTTTTCCCGGCCTTGGTAGCGGTGGACCAATTCCCCGCGGATGTTGTAGATATCCAGGCTGTAAGCCCGGCTGGAGTCTTTGAGATAGAGGCTGATGCTTGCGCTTGCGGAGAAGGGATTTGGCCAGACGCCCTGGATGCCTCCCACAGCCGGTGCGGAGGGATCATCGGCGGAAACCGTGATCTCGTAAAAAGCATCGGCTATGGCGCTTGGGGTGCAGTTCAGTTTGAACGCCTTGGCTCGCACCGTGGAGCTGGTCTCCAGCCGGATAGGGGCGGAATAGATCTGTGATTGCAGGCAGGGCTCGCTGCCGTCCAGGGTGAAGCGGATCACCGCCTCCGGAGTGGCGCTGCTCAGCACCACATCCACAGAGCCGGTGTAAGAGCCGGGTTCAGGGTTGAAAGTGGGTGTGGCAACCGTGTAGAGCGGCAGCTGGAAATCGGCCTGGGTCTGCAGGTCGGAGCTAACCGCCACATCTGCCAGGCTGACTGATTCATAATCCGGATGACTGGCCGTGAGGGTGTAGGTTTCGGGAACGACAGACAGGGTGTAAACGCCGCATGCGTTGGTGAGCGCGGAAACCGTGCCGGTGGCCACGGTGGCGATGGCCAGCGGGTTTCCGCTCAGATCGGTCACAGTTCCCACGATCACGCCGTTGGTTGCCTTGGCTAGGCTGTTCGAATGCGAGCCGGCGGAAACAGCCGCTCCCGCGACGGCCTTCACCTGCCAGAGATACTCGCCGGGGTTCAGCAGATACCAGTCCGGATCGGTGTAGGCTGTCTCCGCCACATTGGCAGGGGTGATCAGCACGCCATTCGCCGGTTGGTTGTTGATCACTTCATAGCGCCAGACCTGATAAGCATCCGCGCCGCTGAGGGGGGCGCTCCAGCTCAGGTTCACCCAGTTGGCCTGCTGCGTGGCGGTCACGTTGTCCGGGCAGTCGTTGCCCAGGGTCACGGCCAGGGCCACGTTGCTGTAATTGCTGTTGCCGTTGGTGTTGGCAGCCCGTACGCGGTAGTTGTAGCTGGTGGCGGGGTCGAGCCCAATGTCCTCGGCGCTGGTCACATCCGGTCCAGCCCAGTTCACCAGGGCCCAATATCCTCCGGTGGAGCGTTCCACGTAAAATTCCGTCTCGTCGCTGGAATTATCGGTCCAGTTCAGCACCACCCGGGAGGGCGAAACGGCAGTGGCGCTGAGTCCGGAAGGCGCGAAGGGCGGCGCGTTGTGGGCGGGAAAGCTGATGTGGTCCAGCCAGGCGCAGTCGCTGCCGGTGCTCACGCCCTGGTCTTTAACATAGCTCCAGGTGAAGATGCGGGTGCCCGCCGCCACGGGATAGCTGTGGAAATCCCAGTTCAGCAGTCCGGACCACTGGTCCTGTTGCACGCCGTCGATGTAAAAGCGCAGATAGTCGTAGTTTGGTTCGCTGGAAACCATGCTGAAGAAACTCACCGTTCCGGCCTCGACCACCGTGAGGGTGAGGCTGAGCACGCTTTCCTGCAGATGGGTGATCAGGCCGGACCTGGCGGCATGGCTGCCGGAATAGACCGTTTCGCTCTGCACGGTCCAAGGTCCCGAGCTGGGATTCTGCCAAGGATAGAGGTCGAAAAGGCCGGATTCGAAGCCCTCGTTGGCCGCCTGCAGCAGCACCACGTTGATGGAGAAGCTGCGGCTGTTGCTCAGGTTGTCGTAGGCCACCGCGCTGATGGTGTGTTCTCCGGAGGCCAAGCCCGCGGTGCTCCAATCCCAGGCATAGGGGGCTGTAGCATCGGTAAAATCGGGGCTGGGGTTGTCGTCGAGGTAAAAGTTCACGTGTGAGATAAAGCCGTCGCTGTCATTGGCGTTCACGGACACTTGGATGGTGCTGCCCAGGGAATGCACAGAGTTGTTGGCCGGGGCGGTGATCACGCAGGAAGGCATGCCGGGCGCGATGCTGGCCAAAGCGGCACTGGCGTTGATCATGCCATAGCCAGTATAGCGGTCCCAGCCTGGACCGCCGTCGATGGTCATGTCCGTGGCATTGTTCACGATCGTCAGCCGCACCTGGTCCGGCGTTAGCCCTGAATCCTTGGAAAGGATCAGCCCGGCTACTCCCGCCGCGTAGGGCGTGGCACAGGAGGTGCCGTTGAAGTTGGTGCTGTAGCCACCGGTGCGGGTGGTGGCGGGCAGGATGGTGGCTGCCATGATGTCCACGGCCTTGGGGTCGTCCTGGACGTTTACGCCGTAGTTCGAGCCCCACCAGTTCTGGCCGTCGGAGGAAGTGGTGCTTTTCCTCTGGCCGGTGGGACTGGCCGCTCCCACGCTGATCACGGCCGTGTGGTTGGAGGGATAGGCAATGGAGGAAGTGTTGGAGTTAGCGGTGGCGGCAAAGATCACGCAGCCTTCGTTGTAGGCATAATAGAGGGCGGCGTCGCTGGCGGGGTTGTCGCCTTCATCGGCCCCGTCCTCGGCGCCCAAACTCATGCTGATCACGTGGGCCCCGTTATCCGCGGCGTGGGTGATGGCGTTGGTGATGCTGGTGAAGGTCATGCCGCCGGAATTATTCATCACCTTGAGGGGCATGATGCTGCAGCCTCCAGCCACCCCGGCCACGCCGATGCCGTTGTTGGTCTCGCCGGCCGCGACCCCGGCGCACTGAGTTCCGTGGCCGTTGGTGTCGGAGGGGTCGTTGTCGTTGGCGCCGTAATCCCAACCAGGCAGGCAGTTGTCGTTCAGGTCCGCGTGGTTGTAGTTAACGCCGCTGTCGATGATGGCGATGATGATGTTCGGGTCGCCGAAGACCTGGGCGTCGTCCCAGGCCTCGGGAGCGTTGCTGTCAAAGCCGGCCCCGCCGCCGCCGGGACCCTGTCCGGTGTTGTTGTGGCCCCAGTTGTCCACATAGTATGGATCGCTGGGAATGTATTGCGGATAGGCGTAGTGCTCGAAACTTGCGTCTTCGATCCAGGGACTGGCCTTAAAAGCCGTCAGCGCTTCCTCCACCGCGGTGGTGCCGCTGAGGCGCACCAAAAACCAGCGGTCGAAGCCTTGCGCGGCTTCCCAGGCTTGGTTCTTCAAACGCCGGTGGGCGCGGATCACCGCCGTGCCGCCGGTTTCTGCCATTATCCGGTCCAGGTCGGCCAGGCCGAAACGGGGGTGTTCCTCCGCCAACTGCTGCGGCAGGTTGGACCGCTGCGCCGCGGCCAGGCTGAGTTTCACCTTTACAAGGTTCTGGGCATAGAGGGGACGCGCCCCGCTGCTGAAATATGGATCGGCCGCCGCCCGGAGGCCCCAGGCGAGGCAGAGGACGCTTATGACAAGGATTAATCGCTTCACTGCGCTGCTCCAAACAGTTTTTTGCTACACATATGCAAATCCCGTTCCCCTAACGTGATTATTTTTCAGTTCGCTCGGGCCAAACCCCGTATCAGCCAATGGCATAAACCGGTAAAAAACCCCTCGCCGGGGCGGGGTTTGGCGCCAATGCCCCCTGCTTGGTATCAAGCGGTGGACCAAGTTGGAGTTCAAGCCGGTGGAACCGGTTCAATTCCTTGCAGAAGAAGCCTTCCGGCTTGGACTTCAACGGAGCTGGGATTCCTATCTGTTTAAGATCCCCTGAAACGCTCAGGTGTCGCTTTGCACGCGGCTGAGGGCCTCAGCGAAGCTCATGCTGCCCAGGTCGCCCACGGTGTGCTGGCGCAGGGTGATCTGGCCGGATTCCTCTTCCTTTTTGCCGATCACGCACATGAAGGGGATCTTTTTGAGTTCGGCGTCGCGGATCTTGTAGCCGATCTTCTCGTTGCGGGGGTCCACTTCGCAGCGCAGGCCCCGCAGGCGGAAATCCTCCTCCAGTTTGCGGGCGAAGGGCATTTGCGCTTCGGTGATGGGCAGGATCATCATTTGCACGGGGGCCAGCCAGTGGGGCAGGTTGCCGGAGTGGTATTCCAGCAGGGTGGCGAAAAAGCGTTCCACGGAACCGAGGATGGCGCGATGCACCATGTAGGGGCGGTGCTGGGCGTTGTCGGCCCCGATATAGTGCATGTCAAAGCGGGTGGGTTCGTTGAAATCGAACTGGATGGTGCTGCACTGCCAGGCGCGTCCCAAAGCGTCCTTGATCTTGATGTCGATCTTGGGTCCGTAGAAAGCGCCGCCGCCGGCATCAACCTGATATTCCAGGCCGAGTTTTTCCAGCGAGGCGCGCAGGCTCGCGGTGGCCACGTCCCAATCGGCGGGATCGCCCACGGCCTCATCCGGCTTGGTGCTCAGGTAGATGAGGAAATCGCGGAAGCCGAAATGCTTCAGCATGTCCAGGGAAAAGACGATCAGTTTTTCCACCTCGGAGTCGAGCTGGTCCGGGGTGCAGATGATGTGGGCGTCGTCCTGGGTGAAGCCGCGCACCCGCATCAGGCCGTGCAGAACGCCAGAGCGTTCATAGCGGTAAACGGTGCCCAGTTCCGCCAGGCGAATGGGCAGCTCGCGGTAGCTGTGCAGGTTGCTGTTGTAGATGGCAATGTGGAATGGGCAGTTCATCGGTTTGATGTAATAATCCTGGCCTTCCACGTCCATGGCCGCGTACATGTTTTCCTTGTAAAAACCCAAGTGTCCGCTGGTCTCCCAGAGGTTGGCACGGCCCACGTGGGGGGTGTAAACCAGCTTGTAGCCGCGGCGCAGATGCTCTTCCTTCCAGTAAGCTTCGATCAGATGGCGGATCATGGCGCCGTTGGGATGCCAGAGCACAAGGCCAGGGCCGATGTCTTCATTGATGGAAAAGAGGTCAAGGTCCTTGCCCAGTTTGCGGTGGTCGCGCAGGGCGGCCTGCCTGAGAAATTCCAGATACCCATCCAGTTCCTTCAGGGTGGGAAAGCTGATCCCGTAGATGCGCTGGAGCATCTTGTTCTTTTCGTCGCCACGCCAGTAAGCGCCGGAGGATTTGAGCAGCTTGACGGCTTTGATCTTGCCGGTGTGGGGGATGTGCGGGCCGCGGCAGAGGTCGATGAAATCGCCCTGGGTGTAGGTGCTGATCACGTCTGTATCCGGGATCTCGCCCAGGATTTCCAGCTTGTAATCCTCGCCCATGTTGGCAAAGATCTCCATTGCCTCGGCTTTGGAGAGTTCTTTGCGGGCGTAGGGCAAGTTTTGTTTGGCGAGGAAGGCCATGCGCTCCTCGATCTGCTCCAGTTCCTCTTCGGTGAAGGGTTTGTCGCGGTCGAAATCGTAATAAAAACCCTGCTCGATGGCCGGGCCGATGGTCACCTTCACCTCGGGGAAGAGCTGTTTCACGGCCTGCGCCATCAGATGCGCGGTGCTGTGCCAGTAGATGTCTTTCCCGGCCTCTGTTTTGAAGGTGTGCAGCACCAGTTTGGCGTCGCGGTCGATGCTGTGGCCCAGATCCACCAAGACGCCGTCGAGTTCGGCGCAGATGGCGGCTTCGGCCAGCCTGGGGCTGATGTCTTCGGCCACCTGCAGGGCGCTCACGGGTTGCTCATAGAGTTTGGCAGAGCCGTCGGGCAAGGTAATTTTTATCGGCATGGTATCTCCAGCTGTTCTAATTTAAGTTTAACAAGGCAAGGCAGTTCAGGCAGGGATTTTTGTCAAGCGCGGCGTGCTTGGCGCAGCAGCCTCAGGGAGTTGAAGATCACGATCAGGGTAACGCCCACGTCCGCGATAATGGCTTCCCAGAGCCCGGAAATGCCACCCACGCCCAGGATCATCACCAGCGCTTTCACGCCCAGGGCGATGGCGATGTTTTGCGCCACCAGGGTTCCCGTCCGGCGGGAAATGCTGAAGGCGGCGGCCAGCTGTTCCGGCTTGTCGTTCAGCAGCACAATGTCGGCGGTTTCCACGGAGGCCTGGTTGCCAATGGCGCCCATGGCGATGCCGGCATCCGCGCGGGCCAGGGCCGGTGCGTCGTTCATGCCGTCACCCACATAGGCGGTTTTGCCCTGTCCGCGGCCCATGATCTCTTCCAGCCGCCCCAGTTTCTGTTCCGGCAGCAGTTCCGCGTGAAACTCGTCCAGGCCGGTCTCGCGGCTCACCTTGGCCGCTTTGTCCCGGCGGTCGCCGGAAAGCATCACGGTGCGCTCCACGCCTTGCTTTTTCAGCTCCGCGAGGGTGTCCGCAATGCCGGGTTTGAGGGTGTCGGAAAAGCTCACGCAACCCAGGTAGATGTCGTTTTTCACAGCGTGCACCGCACTGTGGGATTTTGCCGGGATGGGATCGATGAAGCCGTATTCCTGCAGAAAGGCTTCCGAGCCCGCCAGAATGCGGTCTTGGCCATACTGGAGCAGCACGCCGCGGCCGGGGTATTCGGAATAGGCATTTACCAGGGCGGGGTCGAAATCACCCTCGTAGGCGGCGCGGATGGCTTTGGCAAAGGGATGCGAGCTACTGTGTTCCGCCAGCCAGAGGCTGTGGACCAGTTCCATGGGTTCGCCGCCCTCGCGCACGAACACCTTTTCCACCTTCATCTCGCCGGTGGTGAGGGTGCCGGTTTTGTCGAAGACCACGGTCTTCACGCGGCGCAGCACATCAAGGAACTCGCTGCCCTTGAAGATGATGCCCTTTTTGGCCGCCACCCCGATGCCGATGTAGTAAGAAAGCGGGATGGAGATCACCAGCGCGCAGGGACAGGACACGATGAGGAACACCAGGCCGCGCCGGAACCAGACGGCAGCCGGATAACCCAGCAGAGTGGGGATGAGGAACACGAGGAAAGCCGCTCCCACCACCGCGGGAGTGTAGATCCGGGCGAAGCGGGTGATGAATTTTTCCTGCTGCGATTTGCGCGCGCCGGCGTTGTCGATCAGGTTCAGAATGCGGGTTACGGTGCTTTCCGCCTCGCTGCTGGCCACCTTGATCTCCAGTAGGCCGCTGTGGTTCAGGAATCCGGCGAAGATCTCCGCGCCAGGGTTCACGTAAAGTGGCTCCGCCTCGCCGGTGAGGGTGGAGGTGTCCACCGTGCTTTCGCCCTTCAGGATCACGCCGTCGAGAGGTACCCGTTCGCCGGGATTGACGATGATGGTGGCGCCCACCGGCACTTCGCCCAGGCGGGTTTCCACCACTCCAGCCGCGGTTTTGAGGTGAGCCCGGTCAGGTTTGAGCGACAGCATGCCGCGGATCGAACGGCGGGAATGCTCCACCGCGCGGGCTTCCAGCCACTGGCCAAATTCGTAGAGCACCATCACCGCTGCTGCCTCCACGTATTCGCCCAAACCCACCGCGCCGATGGTGGCGAGACTCATCAGCAGCTGCTCGGAGAACAGCTGTTTGGAAAGCAGGGATCGGGCGGCGTTGATCAGCACCTTATGCCCCGCCATAAGCCAGGCGGCCAGGCCCAGCCAGGGTTTCAGGGCGGAAGGCGCCAGCAGCGTAGCGATCATCAATAGCACCGCGCCGCCGAGGGTGAGCCAGAGGGCGGTGTTTCGCTTCGCGGTGGTTTCCGCGCCACTGAGGGTGATGGCCACGCCGGGTTCGATGGCGGCGGCGATGCCGTTCAGTTTTTGCAGGGGCTGGTCGATGGCGGAGTGATATCGCACGATCAGCCGGCGGTTCACAAAATCCAGATTGGCGCTGTGAACTTCAGGCAGGGCCTTGATCCCGGCTTCGATCTTGCCCGCGCAGCTGGCGCAGTCCAGATTTTGGATGTCGTATTCCTGCACGCTCATGTCTGCTGTCCCTCGCTGACGTGTTCCAGCGCGATGGCGAAGACCTTCTGCACGTGGTCGTCATCCAGCGAGTAATGGATGGTGGTGCCTTCCCGGCGGAACTTCACCAGCCGGTGCAGGCGCAGGGTTTTCAACTGATGCGATACCGCGGATTGCTGCAAGCCGACCAGTGAAGCCAGGTCCGCCACGCAAAACTCGCTCTGGGAAAGGAAATAGAGGATGCGCAGACGGGTGTTGTCGGCGAATACGGCGAAAAATTCGCTCAGGTAGCCGGTGGTCTGCTCATCCGGCAAACCGCCCTTGATGCGGTCCAGTTCAGCATTGGAAAAGTCTTTGAATGTATGTTTGGCATCCATGTGATCCTCTCATATATGAGTATGTGTTCATATATTGGAGAAGTGCCCAGGATGTCAAGGACTTTTTTCGCGTGAAAAGTCAGCGTGTTGCCGCGGCATGGCGCAGCTTCCCAAAGCCGCGGGTTCGTGCAATCGCATTTTCATGGGGATTTGCGGATTCCCATCATTTCCCACCCGGCCCCAAACCCGCGTCATTTCTCGGCTTAGCGGCGGGATCCAGCCCTGGGGGGGGGGGGATTACCTTACCAGAGTTTCAGGACCTTGCTTTGGCTGACCTTGCCTTCAAAGCTGGCCCGCAGAAGATACACGCCGCTGGAGACAGCCTGGCCATGATCGTCGCGGCCGTCCCAAGCGAAATCAATTTTGCCGGCGGTGATGCTTCCGGCAAAGATGACGCGCACTTTCTGACCGCGGAGGTTGTACACGGCGATTTGCAGATTGCCCGCTTTCCCAGTCTGGCAGGAAAATTCCGTTTTGTTGCGGAAGGGATTGGGCCGGGTGACGCTGAGTTCAAACAGGGGTGTCACGGACCCTGGGTTCGCCGCGGAACTGCCTGCGGGCACGATCTTTTGCAGCTGCAGGCTGTCACTGTACTCTGAATCCTGAGCCACGGCCGCCGCCAGGAGCAGGGTGTCGCCAGAGCGGGCGCAGGCGAGTCTGGACTCACTCACATATTGGTTGAATACCGTATTGTTGGCTGGCGTGACCCACTGTCCCTGGGCATCGATAAGATCGTATTTCAGACTTAGGAACTGCGAGGTCAGCAGCAGCGCGTTGCCGTCGGAAAGAGCATCCAGGCGGTACAAGTCACTTCCCGGGTAGTGGGGAACCGGAACTACAGGAGTCAGGGTGTCCGCCAGCAGGTTTCCGCTGGGGGAGAAGCGGCGCAGACGGTATCCGTAAACGCTTCCGTTGCCGGTGAGCCAATAGTTCTCGCCCACCCCGATATCGTAGCCGTAGGTGGTCAGGAAAAAGGGATCACCCTCATCCTCGTCCACTACTCCGGGTGTCGGGATCAGAAGTTCGCCATTGGGCCCCACCACCTGCTGGACGTGCCGTAGGTCCCAGTATTCAAAGGAGGGATGCACTTCGTAGGCTTCGTGCCACCTGCAGTGCAGGTTTTCGCCAAACAGCCTGAAACTGAATGATCCAAGGTGGTACGGTGCGGCGCGTTGCGATACTTGATTGCCCCAGGCGTTGAAACCCGGGGCGGGGTTGCCGTCCTGGTCGAGCTTCAGCACGAACAGCTGCTGGATGGGATCCAGGTTCCAGGCCAGGTAAGGGCCCAGAGACGAAAAGTACTCAGTCCCGGAATTGTAATGTTGCGGATGAGGAGTGACGAGCTGCAATCCCTCCGCGGGCCAGACAGCTGCCCCGTCCACGATCTTCTGCCCCCAGATGCGGTGGAGGTAGGAACCCACCTCCTTGGCATAAGCGATGATGAAAGCGCCATCAATATACATGGCCCTCGCCCAACTACCGATCCCGCTGAGGCTGAGAGGTTCCGTGCCCCAAAGCGGCTGGGCTTGGGAGGAAAACAGCTGGACTTTGTAATCGCCGGCCACATGGTCGTACCAGCCCACAAAGATCTCTCCGCCCGGAGTAACCACCACGCTGGGGTGCGGGGGGTTATTGGAGGTTAAACAGTCGGAACTCAGCGGCACACCTTCCGGCCTGAATTTGAGCGATCCGTCCGGCAATACGGTCTGCATCCGGATCTGATATCTGCCGTTGCCATTGGGCCGCTGCAGCCAGACCACCACCGTCTCATCCTGCAGCCCGCGCACGGCGCTCACAGAGTATTGGGTATTCTGATCCTGCGCCACCAACACCGGTTCCAGCCAGGCCAGCCCGGCGTTCAGGCCCAGAATCGCCGCCCAGAGGATCAGGATGCTTGCGTTTGCTTTCATGCTCTTCTCTCCTGCATTGCTTGTCACGCGTCAGTCTGGAACGCGATGTTTAATTGTCAAGCGCTAAGAACGATTCTTTTACAGATAGAGATTAACACGGAACTTTACCGGTAAAGCCCGGAGGGCGACAGAACGATAGCGAGGGTGTGGAGTGAGCGTAGCGATCGGAACCCCTCGTCAGGAAGGTTGGTAATACACATAAACACACCCCGCACCCCCTGGATCGGAAAGAGAGCCTTCTCTTTCAGATAGGGGGTTATGATGGTATCACCCACCCCCGCCCCAAGTATCAATACGGTATCAATACGGAATCATTACGGATGAAATCCGTAATGATTCCGTATTGATACCGTATTGATATTGGGAGCGAACCGGCGAAGTTGGGCGAAAAAACAGGGGGACCAGCGGCAGCTGGTCCAGACTGTTGACAAAGCTCCACAATACCCCATGAAATAATTAAAAAATATGCAAGAAAAAGCTTGACAAGAAATTGGCTTATTATATTGTGGCGCTATTAAATATGTGATTCAAGTTGGTGCCCAAT
>JAJBAV010000053.1 GCA_020532085.1 Candidatus Cloacimonadota bacterium
ACCACTTTCGACATCATCCACAACACGCAATTTGAAAGCCATGCTGTAACGATTTACGGGTTTCTTGTCTTCCATTTTTCTCACTCCTTTAAGTTGATGGATGTGTCAACTTTTTTAGGACGAGACACGGCTCCCAATATCAATACGGTATCAATACGGAATCAATACGGATGAAATCCGTATTGATTCCGTATTGATACCGTATTGATAATGGGAGCGGACTGAGGATTTTGGAGGGTTTCTGGTGGGCTCTTCCACCCATCAAGTTTGATGGATAACCATACCTGAAATCGGGGCAGGCCCTCCCAGGCAGCGGGTTTTCCCTTTTTGCATTGACAAAAAACAGCCTGCCAGGAATATTGAGAAATCTTAAAGATGGAGTGTGAACATGGAAAATAGGACATGGGAATACGTGAGCGTGTTCATTATGTCCTGGTTGCTCGTTTACGGGCTCACGCCTTTCATCATCAAACTTGCCAAGGCGCTGAACTTTGTGGACAAACCCGAAGCCAGAAAGATGCATCTCACCAGCGTCCCCTACATGGGGGGGCTGAGCGTGTTCATTGGCTTTTTCCTGCTCTGCATCTACGATGTAACGATCTCCGCCAACCGCAGCTTCGACCCGGCGATGCTGGGTTATCTGGGCGGCTCCTTGCTGATCATGCTGATCGGCCTCATCGACGACCGCTGCGGCATGAACCCCATCATCAAGCTGATCGGGCAGATCACCGTGAGCCTGGTCTTCATCCTCACGAACTTCCAGTTCCCGGAACTGCAAAACATGTTCGGTTCCTTCTACATTTCCCTGCCTGTGATGGTGGTATGGATGGTGGGGTTGATGAACGCGTTGAATTTTTTGGACAACATGGACGGCATTTTGAGCGGGATCGCGGGGATCCTGGGCCTGGGCTTTTTCGCCTTCAGCCTGGCCAACACCACCGGCTCGAACGGTGCGGAGATGGCCTTCATCGGCCTGATCTCGCTGAGTTTCGCGGGCAGCGCCCTGGGCTTTCTGCCCTTCAACTTCAACCCTGCCAAAATCTTCCTGGGCGACGCGGGATCGATGTTCATCGGCTATTTCCTCTCCTCAATGGGCATCCTCATGGCCCGCTACGCCGTGCTGACCAGGGAAAACAACGTTTTCTACCTGCTGCCCGTGCTGCTGCTCAGCTACGCCATTTTCGACATTTCCCTGGTGAGCTACACCCGCAAGCGCGACGGACGCCACGTGATGCAGGGCGGCAAAGACCATTCCACCCACCGCATCCACACCGCGCTCGGCTCCATCAAGATCACCGCCCTGATCATCTACGCCATCAACATCCTGATCGTGCTCACCACCATCATCATTTTCATCACCGGAAACCAGGTGCTGCTGCTGGTCTCCACCCTTATGCTGGCCACCTTTTTCATAGTCTTTGGCCGCAAACTGGACCAGATCCCCATCGTGGTGCCCAGCAACCAGCAGAAAACCAATAAAGTGGATAAATGAGCCTTTTTGCCGGAACAGAACCCATTGGCCGGAGCGCTTCGCGGGGCAAGTCAGCGGCCAGCCGCTGGCCGGTGCTGCTCACCCTGCTCCTTCTTCTCTTCACAAGCGCTTGTGAAATAAACAGATACAACAGCGCTGAGGATCATTATAACAACCGGCGCTACGCCGCCGCGATCCAGGAACTGGACGATTACATCAAGACCGGCCAAAACGGCGCCCTGATCACCCGCAGCGAGATCCTGCGCGGCCAATGCTATTACGAGCTGGGTCTGCTGGCCTTGCAGCGGGAAAGCTATGATCTGGCGATCAAGTTTTTCAAACTCTCCAATTCCCTGGAAGCGGACCAAGCCCTCGGCCGGATCTATCGCGACATCGCCGACAAAGCCCTGGAGCAGAACAACCGGCAGCTTTCGCTGGATTTTGTGAACGCCATCCTGCGCGAGATCCCCGGCTCGGAACTCACGGCGGAGATGCTGAACCGCAGGATCGGCTTCCGGCTGGACACCTTCATCGACCATGAAGGAGCCTGGCAGGATTACATGGACCTCTACGACAATTATCCCAACAACGCGTTTGAGGTGGCCGCCCGCAAACAGATCCTGCGCATCATCCCGGCCAAGGTGGATTACGCCCGCCGGCTCTACGGCTCCGGCTATTACAGCGAAGGCCTGCGCGTCTTGTTTGAACTGGGCAAATACCCCGTGGTGGAAAGCGCCGCCAACAACCAGATGATCGCCGAAGCCTATATCGGCCAGGCGGAGAGCTTTCTGAAAGGGCAAAACTATCTGGAGGCGGACCGCTTCTTCCGCATCGCCGTCCAGTATGACCCCGGCCAAAAAGCACAGGTGGACCGGCGCCTGGAACAGGTGGCCTCGCTCTTCATCAACCGCGGCAACGAACTGGTGGCCCAGCGCGATTTTGAGAACGCCCTCATCCACTATCAAAAGACCTACGATATCATTCCCGACTACGCCCTGGCCAACCAAGCCATTGCCCGCATGAACACCATCAGGGAAAACGTGGCCCGGGCCAGGGAGGTCCAGGCCCAGGCTGAAAAAGCCGAACTTTCCGGAAAATACACCGAAGCGCTGAACCTCTACCGCCAGGCCAACAACCTTGACGGCCGGCCTGAATTCAACACCAAGATCTCCCAAATGCAAAACCTCATCGCCGCCCAAGCCGATCCCGCCGCCTTCGCCCGCCGCGTGATCAACGAATACCGCGGCGGCATCCTCAACAGCCGCATCCAAAGGCAGAAGCAGGAATTGCTGCGGGCGTACAATCCCAACGAGATCCGCGATTCCGGCTGGAAGCTCATGATCTCTTCCGGCCAGTTCAAATATGAAGCCCGATACGACCTTGTAACTCCCACCATATCATACTATTATGTATGGCAAGTGAATCTGCGGGACCGCACCATCACCCCCCTCAACAAACTTTCTGAAAAACTGATGGAGTGAGCATGCGCAAGATCATCTTCACGCTTCTGCTCCTGATCCTGGCCACGGGCCTGCTGGCCCAGATCCAGTTCGACATCGAATCCTTCGCCGACAGCACCAAGTACGGCTGGAAGGATTGGCGCGCCCGTGCGGTTTACCGGGACGGACTTCTCGACCGGCAGGAAATGCTCCAGCTATATGAGATGGAATCCAGCTCGATCGGAAGCGCCATCCTCAAATCCGCCCTGGTACCGGGTTTTGGCCAGATCACCAGCAAGGCCGGCACCAAGGGTACCATCTTCCTGGGCGCGGAATTGCTCTCCCTGGGTGTTTCCCTCTACCTGTACGACCGCAGCAACTACTATTACGATCAATACCTCACCGCCACCCAGATCGACGAGATCCAGGAATATTACAGCCTGGCCCAGACGCCCAGATACTATTCCCTGCTCTTTTTGGCACTGGGGGTGGTGATCTGGGGCTATAACATCTACGACGTGATCCTCACCACGGACAGTTACAATGCCCAAGTCTGGCAGGAGATCTTGCAGAAATACGCAAAAAGAACCGTCAGCCTCGGTCCGGATGGGATCCGGGTGCGCTTTTAGGATGGCCCCGATGAAAACCAAACTTCTGCTTGCCGCTTTGGTCCTGCTGCTCACCGCGGCCTGCCTCAAACACAACAACCCCCTCGATCCCTACGACAATCCGGACATCATCGTGCCAGATCAGGTAAGCGGCGTGCAATGCTTTTCTTCACCAGCCGGCGCCATCGACAAATATGTTGAGGTGCGCTGGATCGCCAACCCGGCCCTGAACACCGATGGCTACTATGTTTTCCGGGGGCTGGCCTATAATTCGGATTATGCCGTGGTGGACTCTGTGGCCACCAACATCTGCAATCACGGTGCGGAGCCCTGGCATTCCGTGTTGCCAGGTGATTACTGGTACAAGGTTTCCGCGTTCAGGGATGTTTACGATGATTCCGGAACCTACCTGGGCAGGCTGGAAGGACGGCGCAGCGATCCCCGCTTCATCCGAGTTCCGGCATAACAGGGCATGCGAGAGGATTTTTCCCGGGAGCTGAACCCCCAGCAGCTCGGAGTGGTAACCGACACAGAAGGCCCGCTTCTGGTTCTGGCGGGTGCCGGCAGTGGCAAAACCCGCTCCATCATCTACCGCTGCGCCTGGCTGCTGAAGGAAAAACAGGTTCCGCCTTGGAACATCCTGGTGGTAACGTTCACGAACAAAGCCGCCCGCGAACTGCAGGAGCGCCTGCAAAACCTGCTCGGCTTTCCCGTCCGCTCGCTCTGGGTGGGCACCTTCCACCACGTCTGCTCGCGCATCCTGCGCAGCGAAGCGGCCTCCCTGCCCTTCGGGGCCAACTTTTCCATCTACGACCAGGACGACCAGACCTCGCTGTTGAAAAAGATTTACAAAGAGCACAACTTCGACAAGCAGAAATACCCCCTCCAGCGCGTGCTAACCCGCATCGGCCGCTACAAGAACCGCCTCCAGCTGCCGGAAGACCTGGCCCCGGCCATCGCCGCGGACAGCCGCGGCAAAAGCTGGCAGGACGATTTTGAAAGCGCCGTCCTGCGCATCTACACTCTTTATCAGCAGCGGCTGCTGCTCAACCAGGCCCTGGATTTCGATGACATCCTGCTCTACACCGCCAAACTGCTGCAAGGCAATCCCGCCGTCCGGGCCAAATACAGCCAGATGTTCCGCTATGTGATGATCGACGAGTATCAGGACACGAACCAGGCGCAGTTCGAGATCGTGCATCAGATCGCCAGGGACCATCAGCGCGTCTGTGTGGTGGGTGACGATGACCAGGCGATCTACAGCTTCCGCGGCGCCACCATCCGCAACATCCTGGAGTTTGAGCAGGATTACCGCAACGTCCGCTCCATCCGCCTGGAACAGAATTACCGCAGCACCACCAGCATCCTGGACCTTGCCAACGCCATCATCCGCCACAACCGCCGCCGCCATCGCAAAGACCTCTGGTCTGACCTTGGCCAAGGCGAAAAACCATGGCTTCTAAACCATCAAGACGAGACCGACGAGGCGAACCAAACCGCCCAGATGGTTGCCAAACTCCACGCGGAAGGCCTCCCTTACGGCCAAATAGCTGTTCTCTACCGCACCAACGCCCAATCCCGCGTGTTTGAATACGCCTTCATGCAGCAGGAGATCCCCCACGCCATCGTCGGCAGCCTTCATTTTTACCAGCGCAAGGAGATCCGCGATCTGCTGGCCTATCTGGCCGTGCTCTCCAATCCCGCCGACGCCGAAAGCCTGCTCCGCGTGATCAACGAACCGCCCCGCGGCATCGGCCAGACCACCGTTAACCGCCTTTTGGCCCATGCCGCCAGAACCCGCGGCACCCTCTATCAGGCATTGCAAAACTCCGCCGCCATCGACGAGATCGGCCCCGGACTCAAAAAGAAGCTGGGGGAATTTGCCGCCAAGCTGGATGACTGGCGCAAACTGGCCCGCGAGGCCCCCGTGCTGGAACTGGTGAAAGAGCTCATGGACCATCTGGACCTGGTCAACCTGTACAGGCAAAGCAAAGACCCCAAGGACATTTCCCGGGTGGAAAACCTGATCGAGTTCGTGAACTCGGTGAGTGAGTTTTCCGAACGCTGGGCCGAGGAGCACGACCAGCCGCCCCGGCTGGACGATTTTCTGCCTTTCGTTGCCCTGCAGACAGACATGGACAGGGTGGATGGCGGCGCCGACTCCGTGCGGCTGATGACCCTGCACAACGCCAAGGGCCTGGAGTTCGGCTGCGTCTTCATTGTGGGCCTCGAGGACGAGCTGCTCCCCCACCGCATGAGCATGGACAGCCATGAATCTATCGAGGAGGAACGCCGGCTCTTCTACGTGGGCGTCACCCGCGCCAAAACCAGGCTGTTCCTCAGTTACGCCAAATGCCGCCGCCTTTACGACACCTTTTATTACACCAAGCCCAGCCAGTTTTTGCAGGAACTGGACGACTCCCTCTTTGCCGGAAGCAACGATCAGGCCGACTTCTCCCCCGCCCCGCGGTCCCGCCCCAAAACCCGCCACAGGATCACGGAAAAGGACAAGCAGTTCCGCATCGGCCAGCAAGTCTGGCACTCCGAATACGGCCAGGGCATGGTGCTCAGCGTGGACGGCACCGGTCCCTCCGCGCGTCTCACCATCTCGTTCGCCAGCGGCAAGCTGACAAAGATCATCGGCACCTTTGTGAGTACAGAGCCGCTCTGAGCCTGGCATGACACTTTACGAAAAGATCCTCCCCTGGCTGGAACGCTCACCCTTATTTCAGGAACTGCCCTCCCTTCCCCTAAGTCCTGAACGCCACCAGCTCCATCACCTCAACCAGAGCGCCCGGGCCCTCGCGGCGGCGCATCTTTGGGCCAAGACCGGAAAGGACATCCTGATCGTTTCGCAGGACGACATCATCGCCGAAGACATCTGGGACGACCTCTGCACCCTGATCGGCGGCGCCAACGCGCATTACCTGCCGGATTACGAGATCCTGCCCTATGAGGAACGCTCGCCCCACTATTCCATCCGCGCCACCAGGATGATGTGCCTGCACAACGTCCTGGAGCCGGAACCGGCAGTTTACAGCCTCTCCGTGCGCGCCCTGCTGCGCTGGCTGCCGCCGCTTCAGAACATCGCCCGCCACGTGAAAACCCTGCGTCCGGGCATGGAATACCCGCCTGAAGAGCTGATGCGCGACCTGGTCTATATGGGTTTCGACGTGGAATACCAAGTGAACAAGGTTTTCCAGGTGGCCCGGCGCGGCGGGATCATGGACATCTTCAGCCCGCCCGGCCTCAAGCCGGTGCGCGTGGAATTCTTCGGCGACGAGATCATCACCATGCGCCATTTTTCTCCCAACACCCAGCGCTCGGAGCCCGGGGAAGTTCCCGTTTACACGGTGATCCCGGCCCGTGAATTCTGCCTGGACGACGTTCGCGCCACCTCCCCGCTGATGGCCAAAATAAAGCACACCGGCTTCTACGAGGGCATCGAAAACCAGTACAGCCTGCTTCTGGACGAACTTTGCACCTTTGCCGATTATTTTCCTCCTGAAGGCAGGCTGCTGCTCTTTTCAAACTACATCTACGTTCACGAGGAATTTGAGCAGCTGGCCGAGCAGGTGCACAGCCAATACCGCCGCGAACTGAAAAATACCACCAAAGCCAAGCTCAGCCCGCCGGAAAAAGTATTGGCCGGAGAAGCCAAACTGCTGGAACTCTGCCGCCCCGGTGGCGCCATCTTCCTCTCCCAGAGCGAATTCATCCTGCCCTTTCCCACCCAAAACCACAAAGCCTCCTCCGAACCCCAACCCGGACTGAACGGAGATCTGTCTTTGCTGGCCTCGTCCCTAAGGCAGATGAACACGGAGGGCGTCGATCCCGTTTTGCTCTTCGACAACCCCAGCCAGTCCAAACGCATGCACGAGCTGCTGGCTGATTTCGGCGCCGATCCGGACAGCCACATCGGCGTGCTGCACGAAGGTTTCAGCTTGCTGGACTGCGGCCTGGCCCTCTGGACGGACCACGAGATCTTCAACCGCTACCGCCGCAAACGCTATGCCCCCAGATTTTCGCCCGGCGAGGAGATCGTGGACTACGAAAGCCTCAAGCCCGGCGACTACGTTGTCCACATTGATCACGGCATCGGCATCTTCGAAGGACTGCAGATCATCAAGCTGGACGGCCAGTCCGCCGAATGCCTCACTCTGCGCTACGCCGGCGACGACCGCGTTTATGTGCCCACCTGGCAGCTGAAGCTCGTATCCAAATACGTGGCCGAGGAAAGCGCCGCCCCCACCCTCAGCCGCATCGGCAGCGCCAGGTGGCAAAACACCAAACGCAAAGCCACCGAGCAGATCGAGCTCATCGCCGCGGACATCGTGAAGCTCTACGCGGAGCGCAGTTCCCGAGTGGGAATCGCCCACCAGCCTGATTCCGACTGGCAGAGGGACCTCGAGGGATCGTTCATCTACGACGACACGCCAGACCAGGTGCGCTCCACCAACGAGATCAAGGCGGACATGGAAAGCCCGGCCCCGATGGAGCGTCTGCTCTGTGGCGATGTGGGTTTCGGCAAAACCGAGGTGGCCATCCGCGCCGCCTTCAAGGCCGTCTGCTCGGGATATCAGGTGGCCGTGCTCGTTCCCACCACCCTGTTGGCGGAACAGCACTGGCGCGTCTTTCGCGAACGCCTGGCCCAGTATCCCGTGCGCGTGGCCATGCTGAGCCGTTTCCGCAACAACGCCCAGATCCATGCCGACGTCTCCGGCATCCTATCCGGGAACGTGGACATCGCCATTGGCACGCACAGATTGCTTTCCAAGGATATCAGCTTTCCCCGCCTCGGCCTGCTGATCATAGACGAGGAACACCGCTTCGGGGTGCGCCACAAGGAACGCCTGCGCAAGCTGCAGTCGAACGTGGACACCCTCTACATGAGCGCCACGCCCATCCCCCGCACCATGAACATGGCTCTCGCCCGCCTCAAGGAGATATCCCTGATGCAGACTTCGCCGAAGGAACGCCTGCCCATCCGCACCATCATCACCCCGCGCGACAGCGAGGTGATCCGCGACGCCATCCGGCGCGAGATCGACCGCGGCGGCCAGGTTTTCTTCATCCACAACCGGGTGCAGACCATTGAGACCGTGGCCGAGGAACTGCGCGGGCTGATGCCCCAGGTGAAGTTCATCGTGGGCCACGCCCAGATGCCGGAACGCCATCTGGAAGAGGTGATGGACGCCTTCATCAGCCGTGAGTTCCAGGTGCTGATCTCCACCACCATCGTGGAAAACGGCATCGACATCCCCAACGCCAACACCATCCTCGTCGATCGCGCCGACACTTTCGGCCTGGCCCAGCTTTACCAGATGCGCGGACGCGTGGGACGCTCCAACCGCCGTGCCTACGCCTACCTGCTAATCCCCCGCGGCACCACCGAAGTGGCCCGCAAACGCCTCGAAGCCCTCACCCAGTACGATTACCTGGGCGCGGGATTCCAGGTGGCCCTGCGCGATCTGGAGCTTCGCGGCGCCGGAACCATCCTCGGCACCAAACAGAGCGGTATCATCCAATCCATCGGCTTCAACTATTACAACAGCCTCCTGGAACGCGCCATCACCGCCGTCCAGAGCGGTGGCAGCATCCGGGGCGAACTGGAAACCCCGCAAACCCGCCGCAAACTCACCACCGAGATCGACCTCTATTTCCCCCCGGAATACATCACCGACGACGAACAGCGCCTCTCCATCTACCGTCGCCTGAGCGGATTTGAGGACCTGGCCGAGATCTCCGATTTCGAATCCGAACTGCTTGACCGCTTCGGACCCCTGCCCGAAAAAGCCGACTGGCTGCTGATGTATTTCAAACTCAACATTTTGGCCAAACAGGCCGACCTGCTCAACTGCCACGTGCGCCACCACACCCTCACGCTGGAATTCAAACCCGAACTCCTTCCCCCCCGCGACAAGGTGCTGCGCTTCAGCTCCAAAGTGAAGCAGGAACTTCGCTTCGACGCCGCCAAGGGCCTCAAGGTTACCATCAGCCTGGATAAGAACATGGCCTACCGCGACCAGTTCGCCGAAGCCCTGCGCCTCCTTGACCTCTACGTCCAGTCCTGATCACACGCCCCACCCAGCGGCAACATCAACTGCAGCCGTGTCACCCCCAGTCCCACTGTGTCATTCCGGGGTGGGAGTATTGGTTTAACAGGCACCATTTTGGGAATGGGGTTTGCCGGGAGGACAACAGACGGAAGGCGGTGGCTTCAGCCACCGTTCCCGGGCATCAGCGGCGAGGGAGAGACGATCTCCGGCGGTTTCAACCGCCGGCTGACGCCCATGCCTGAATCCGGTGAACAGGCCGCAAACGCTGCCTCCGGAGGCCGTGGAGGGCGTATCACTGGGTGTTATGCCGGTGCTTGAAAGCACCGGACATCTTCTTTTTGTGGGTCGGGCACGGGCGGTGTACGGTGGCTGAAGCCACCGCCTTCCATCTGTTGTCCTCCGGACAAATCCCAATCCCAAACGGGGCCGATCCAGACACAGTCTGAATCGATACCCTCCCAAGGGACATTGCCCGTGAGGCCTTGATTCCGGGCCCCTGCGTGCTGGTGCACGGGTCCGGGAATGACAATGAGGCCGAGCCTTCAGATGTGAGCCCCCGGGTGTTTTTATCTCTTCTCAGGACTTCTCAGGTCTTCGCAGAGGGGTGAGAAGACCTGCGAAGACCTGAGAAGACCCGAGAAGGACTGGAAATCCTGGCTGTTTCAGCCCCTCAGTTCATAAACCTGTCACGGGGCATGGAGTATCTAAACAGGTGTGGCCGGTAACGCCCATATACATATCTGGCAAAAAGTTGGGTTGTAATCAGGCCCTGCCCCACCCGCCTCCGAAAGCTCCATAAACGCGTTCTCAGGCGCTCCTGGGGCCTGTTTACGACTGTATTGATCACCCCTTCCGTCTTGTCCCGGAAACCGCTTTCACGAACCCCAAAACCCGCCCCAAACCTCATCCCATTCACATCCCAATAACATTCCGTTTACTTCCCCTTGGCTGGGCGGGAACTCAGGGGGAGGCTAGTGAGAGGCGGAGCGGAGAAGGAAAATGGGGGAACGCCGGAATGATTTTAAGGCATCCCCCCAAAAAAGTGAGTGTCAGGAATTGCAGTAGTCCCTATAACAAGAGAGTATGGCATTATTTTGTCCACCGATTTGTGATTTCCGGAGCCATTTGGCCATTTGTCCTCAAAGT
>JAJBAV010000054.1 GCA_020532085.1 Candidatus Cloacimonadota bacterium
GAGTGACAAAATATGAGCCTATCTATTTTGTCAAGAATTATTTGCAGATTTCAAAAACTACTTTTTGATCCTAAATGCTCTTACTTTTTAACCAGACCCTGAGGATTATGTGCAAAGGTCTTATCTATAATGTCGCCAATCCCGCCGCTCCCGTAGAAACAGGATCCATCGATCTGGACGTCTGGACGGGAAACCTGGCCCTGGAGGGCAATTATCTTTTCGTGGGCTCCAGTGGAATAATGATTTTTGATGTGTCCAATCCCTCTTCGCCCCAGCAGGCCGGTTTCGTGGGCAGCGGCAACCTCTACGGCGGAGGTCTCGCCAGGGCTGGCACTTACCTCTATGCGGCCACCAACGATGCTGTGGACATTTATACCTGCGCCGATCCTGCCGATCCGCAGTTCGCTTCCCGAACCAACCTTCCTGCGGGGATTTTCGACCTTGAGGCTGTCCAAAACAAGGTCTATGTTGCCGCCGAAACATCGGGTGTTTATGTGCTGGAACACGACAGCGCCGGTTTTGCGCAGATCACCGGTTATTATAACACCCGTGGCTGGGCTAAACAGCTGGCCGTCTGTGGCAGTTACGTATATGTCGCAGATACAAGAAGCTTCGTGATCCTGCATTACAACGGAAACTCGGACAACAACGATCACCTCATTCCCCCGGCGGAACTGGCCGGCCAGATCTGCAACCACCCCAATCCCTTCCGCGACAAAACCACCATCAGTTTTTACCTTCAGAAAGCCAGCAGTCTCAATGTATCGGTCTATAACCTGCGCGGACAGCTGATCAGATGCCTGAAGGATGGATTTGCCTCTCCGGGTCCCTGCGAAATAGTCTGGGACGGCCGGGATGAACAGGGCGGAAAAGCAGCGGCAGGGATCTATCTATACCGGATTCAGAGCGGTGATTTTTCTCTGGCCGGTAAAATGCTCCTCAGCAGGTAGCGCCCAAGGAATTTTCCGGGATTCCCTCCCGTTCGTTCCCAATATCAATACGGTATCAATACGGAATCAATACGGATTTCATCCGTATTGATTCCGTATTGATACCGTATTGATATTGGGAACGAACTGACAAAGTGGAACAAAAATTGCGATACAGGAAAGCAGATAATAATGTGTGGAGACCAACCATGAAAAAATTGCTGTTTGTCGCGCTCCTTGTATCAGTGGCCGCGCTCTGGGCCCAAGGTACAACTTTGCCGGATTGCTATTACACCTACGCGCAGATCTCCCAGATGCTGAGCGATTTTCAGACCCAGCATCCGGACATCGCCAAACGCGTGCAGATCGGAGTGACGCAGCAGGATCAGCTGCCGCTATACGCCATGCGCATTTCCGACAATGTGGACCAGGACGAGGAGGAGCCCGCGCTGCTCTTTGTGGGACAGGTTCACGCGGAGGAGGTGCTGGGCGTGCAGACCACGATGAACAACATTTCCGAGATCCTGGCCAATCGCGACCAGCTGCCTTATATGCAGTGGATAAATTTTCTGGACATGTGGTTTGTGCCCACCTTCAATCCCGAGGGGCACAACGTGGTGACCGCCAATCTCGACACTTCATACCGTAAAAACAAGCGGGACAACGACTTGAATGGCATCTTCGACTACAGTCCCCTGGTGGGTTACGATGCCGACGGCGTGGATTTCAACCGCAACTTTGATTTCAAC
Organism: Candidatus Cloacimonadota bacterium; assembly: GCA_020532085.1. Classification (NCBI taxonomy): domain Bacteria; kingdom Pseudomonadati; phylum Candidatus Cloacimonadota; species Candidatus Cloacimonadota bacterium. The sequence goes on from JAJBAV010000054.1 coordinate 1,679, forward strand.
TGGTGCCACGGCGACTCCTTGCTGCAGCCGGGCGGACTGGAGGTCTGGGATTATTACCGCGGCCCCTATCCGATGAGCGAAAGCGAAAACCAGGCCCTCAAAGCGCTGGCCGACCAGTACAAATTCGTCTATTCGATCTGCTGGCATTCCTCGCGCACAGGCAACCTGAGCGAGAAATGCTATTATCCCTTCAACTGGAAAGAGGTGCGGCCCTCGCCAGACGTGGCCTTTTCCGCCTCCATCAGCGCTTCCGTGGCCGCCCAGATCATCAACGAAGCCGGAACCGCCAGCTATGAATCCCTGCCCAATCTCAGCCGCAAAGGCGCGTTTCACGACTGGATGTACAAGCAGTATGGCACCTTCCAGATGCTTATCGAATGCGGCACCGCGAATCTTCAACCCACCGAGGCCCTGATGCAGAACACGGTCCAGCGCTGCCGCAACGCCGTTTACTGGATGTTGAACCGCGCGCTGCCCAATTCCCAGGCCGTGCCTTCAAGCTCGATGCTCACCGGGATCATCCGCGACGCTGCCAGCAGCGAACCCTTGGAGGCTGAGATCATCGTGGAGGGCTTGCACGCGCCCTGGTTCGTGCCCCGCACCTCAGATCCCACCACCGGCAGATTTTTCAAGCCTTTGGCCACCGGCACCTACAACCTCCGCTTCCGCAAAGCCGGTTATTGGGACACCGTGATCCAAAACCAGATGGTCTACAACAACAACTGGACCCAGATCCAGGTGCAGATGCAGCCGCGCCAGCCTGCCAGCCTGAGCGGCAGGGTGCGCAGCGGAGGAAGTGACATCGCCGCCCAGATCGTGATCGGTGAGGTTTACCCGGACACCCTGGCGGTGAACGGACACTTTGTTTACAATGGTTTTGAGGGCGAATATCCCGTGCGGGTTTACGCCGAAGGCTACTATCCCTGGCTGGGCACCCTGCAGCTGGCCCCCGGCATGAACAACCTTCTGCTGGATCTCAGCCCAGCCACTGTGTTATTCTCGGAAAATTGGGAAACCGGCACTGACGGCTGGACCTTCGAAGGTCCGTGGATGCTTCAAAACGAGCTTTCGGCTGCTGGTTACGCCATCACCGACAGCTGGGGTGGAAACGGATTCTACGCCATGAACTGCGACGTCTGGATAGCGCCCACGCAGCCGCTTACACTGCCCGCGGGAACGACGTCCATGCTTACTTTCGATTCCCACCTCTACACCGAGTGGAACTTCGATCCGGTGACGGTGGAAACCTCCAGCGACAGCCTCAACTGGACGGTTTGGTGGACCAAATCCGGTCGCCACGACCACTTCAGCAAAGAATTGGTGCCATTGGACGACCTCGCCGGGCAGACGGTCTGGCTGCGCTTCCGCCTCACGGATCAGTCCACCCATGTGGAACTTACAGACCCGGGCTGGACCCTCGACAATATCAGGCTGATCTGCGGAAGCTCCACCGCGGCCCAGGACCCAGGCCTGCCGGGATTGCCGCAAGCCGCCCTGTATCAGAACTTTCCCAATCCCTTCAACCCCAAAACCACCATTCGCTACAGCCTCGCGACCCCGGCAGAGGTGCGCCTGGGCATCTACAACCTCAAGGGTCAACTGGTGAAAGAACTGGTGAAGGAAAATCTGTCCTCGGGCGATCATCAAAGCGTCTGGGATGGCAGTGACCGTGCTGGAAATCAGGTGGGAAGCGGAATTTACCTCTACAGACTGCAGAGCGGGGATTACAGCAAAACCCTGAAAATGATCCTGGTCAAATAAGCTTCAGCGGCTGCGAACCAGCCTGAAGCCGACGTAGGAATATCCCAGGTTTGGATTGCCGCTCTCGCGGTTGAGAATGCCCAGCTTGGTGCCGATCCCGTTCTTGACGCTGCCGCCGCGGATCACTTTCAAGCTGCCGCCGGACGGGCCGCGGGGATTGTTGAACTCCGCCATTTTACTGGGATATTTGGCATCATACCAGTCCCAGCACCATTCCGCCACGTTTCCGCTCATGTCGTAGATCCCGTAGGCGTTGGCTCTCTTGCCGCCGCCGGCGCGGTAGCGAAGCTTGCTGTTGTCATAGTGCCAGGCCACATCGTTGGGGTCGTCGGATCCGCTGTAATCCAGCAGGGTTCCGGCTTTGGCGGCCATTTCCCACTCGGCTTCAGTGGGCAGGCGATAGCCGTTGGCAGAGAAATCGCAGCTTACGGACGCGGCGCCTCCGGTGATCCGGTAGGCTGGTTGCAGCCCCTCATTTTCACTGCGGGCGTTGCAATAGCGGATGATATCGATCCAGCTTACGTTCTCCACCGGCAGATTGCCGGCCGGGGTTCCATGCAGATAGGGCGGGGTCATAAATTCGTCCCACTCGCTTTGGGTCACCTCGTATTTGCCGATCCAGAAACCGTCCTGGGAGGTGTTGGAGTTGGGATTGTCCTTCAGCCGTCCGAAGCCAAAAATCCCGCCCGGAACACGCACGAACCTGCTTCCGTCCGGCGGCGCGGCGGTCTTGGCGGGCTTGGTGCCCGGGTTTTGATAGGTTTGCTCTCCCGGCAAACTCAGCTTGCGGGGATCTTCCCTGACCGCGTTCTGAGTTTGCTGGCCGGCGGGGGCGTTTCCCGGCTGGCGGGGTTGCGGAACGTTCTGGGTGTTGGTTTCCAGGGTGTCCGGCGTTCCGGTGATGATATTGCCGATGTTCTCAACCAGGCCGCCCGGTTTGAGAATTGCCGGCAGGCCGAAAATGAAGAACAGGGCAAGGCCCGCCGCAATCAGACCGATCAGCAGCCAGAACGTCCATTCCAGATGGCGCTTGGGTGGCGGCATCGGCTGATCTTGCAGCTCTTCCAGCGATTGCGGGGCCCCCTGCGGCGCGAAAACCTCGTCTTGGTCCACCGGCGGCAGACCGTTCAAACCTTTCAGCAAGGTCTCCAGGGAAGTGTAGCGCTGTAAAATGTTGCGGTGCAAGCAGTCCGAAAGGATCCTGTTCATGCTCAGGGTCACGCCCGGGATGTTGGCAAACTTGTGCTGCTTTAGATGCTCGGAGTTGTAAATTGCGTTGTACAGCACATTTCCGGACAGCAACTGAGCGATGATGACGCCCAGGTTGAAAACCTCTTCCCGCTCGTCCACCTCTTCATATTTGATGCCTGAGGAGAGCACGGTGATATTGTCGGAATCCTCGGGCACCATGATCCCGCTGGGGGTGAGTTCATGCAGCGAAAGCCCCTGTTGGCGAACGGCTATCGCCGTCTGCACCAGTTGTTTGGCCACTTCGCGCACGAAATCTTCACTCAGCCGTCCGGCGTTGTTGGCCTTGATCCGGGCCAGTGAATCGCCGCTCACGAATTCCGTGGCCATGAAAACGGGATCGTGGGTTTGGTTGATTTCGGCGACCCGGGCCGTGTGCACGGAACTCAGGTTGCCCATGCGTTTAAGCCTTTTCTGCAGACCCATGATCGATTCCAGATCGGAATACTTGTATTTGAAAAAGAGCTTGAGCACGTACTTTTTGCCGTCTTTTTCCGCGATGTATTTGATCCCCTCAGGATCCTTGTTCAGCATGCGGACGATGGTGTAGCCGCAAAAAGCGTCACCCGGGTCCATCAGCTTGAAAACCGCGTCGGTAACCCGGTCACCGCCGAAACTCCTGATCACTTCAGGAGCTTCGGGTTGGGGAACGTGATTCTGTTCGTTGTTGCTTGCTTCCAGATCTTCGCGCCGCGCGCCGCAGTGGACGCAGAACTTGCTCTTTTCCGGGATCTTTTGCCCGCAGTTGCCGCAATAGCGCATCAGACGGTCCTCGTGATCCTCAGCCAGACCTGTTTGCCGTTGATGTCGTACTCGCCGAGGCCGGCGGATGATCCGGACTCACGCAGCGCGTCGCAGAGGGTTTCGCTTTGGATGAAATCGCCGTGCGCGGCCAGCGCGGCACTGATCTCGGCGTCTCCCAGCCACTCCACTTCGATGCGGTCCATGATCTCGAAACCCTGTTCCTTGCGGCTGAACTGGATCTTGTTCACCAGCTCGCGGGCATAGCCTTCGCGGATCAGTTCAGGCGTGAGGGCTGTGTCCAGGGCCACGAACATGTCATTCAGGCTCTCGAAAACGAAGCCCTCGCGGGGCTGGATGTGCACTGCCACGTCTTCCGGCACCAGTTCAATGCCCAGGGAGGCAAGTTTGTAAGTGCCTGTGGCATTGAAGGCTGCCAGGATATCCTGACCCTTCAGGCGGGCCAGTTCGGCGGCGATGGCTTTCATCTGATTGCCGTATTTGGGGCCCATCACCTTGAACTGCGGTTTCAGTTCGTAGTGCACAAAATCTTCATCTTCAGCCACATAGACGATCTCGTGGATGTTCACTTCCTCCTGAATGAGGCCAAACATGCGTTCCACGGTCGCCCGGTATTTGGCCGGCACATACATCCTTTGCAGAGGCTGCCGCACCTTGATCTGGCAGGCATTGCGGGCGGCACGGCCCAGCTGGACAACTTCGATTATCACCCGCATTTCCGCTTCCAGGGCGGGATCGATGCAGGCGGTCTCGGACTGCGGATACGCGGCCAAATGCACGCTTTCACCCGCTTCAAGCGAGAGAAACAGTTCTTCCGCCAGATGGGGCGTGAAGGGCGCGATCAGTTTTGCCACGCTCACAAGCACTTGGTAAAGAGTGCGATAGGCGCCTATCTTGTCTTCCGTGAGTTCCAGCGCCCAAAATCTGCGGCGGCTGCGGCGCACATACCAGTTCGAAAGTTCGTCGATCACAAAATCCTGGATGGCGCGCACCACCTTGGTTAGTTCGTAGTCCTTCATCCACTCACGCACCTGGCCGATCAGGGTCTGCAGCCGGGAAACGATCCAGCGGTCGATCTCCGCGCCGTGCCGCCAATCCTGGGGATGGGCCGCGGCGTCGAAGCCATCGATGTTGGCATAGGTGGCGAAGAAGGAATAGGTGTTTTTAAGCGTGCCGATAAATTTGCCGATGATTTCTTTCACTCCCTCCACATCAAAGCGCGTGGGCACCCAGGGCGGACTTACCTCCAGCAGATACCAGCGGATGGCGTCGGCGCCGTAAGTGTGCATCAATTCGATGGGGTCCACGGAATTGCCTTTGGATTTGCTCATCTTCTGGCCTTTGGCGTCCAGGATGAGATCGTTCACCAGGCAGCTTTTATAGCTGGAGCGCCCTTTGTAAAGGGTGCCGATGGCCAGCATGGAATAGAACCAGCCCCGGGTTTGGTCGATGCCTTCGGAGATGAAGTCGGCCGGGAATAGTTCGGAATCGAAACTATCTTTGTTTTCAAAGGGATAGTGCCACTGCGCGTAGGGCATCGAGCCGCTGTCAAACCAGCAGTCGATCACTTCCTGGGTGCGGTTCATGCTGCCGCCGCATTTGGCGCAGGCAAGGGTCACATCATCGATGTAGGGCCTGTGCAGTTCGATGTCGGCGGGCACCGGCGCGCCGTTTTTCAGTTTGCCGCGGCTGATCAGTTCCCCGATCGAACCCACGGAGCTCTTTTCGCCGCAATCCTCGCAGATCCAGATGTTCAGCGGCGTGCCCCAGAACCGGTCGCGGGAAAGGGCCCAGTCCACATTGTTGGACAGCCATTCGCCGAAGCGTTTTTCGCCCACGAAGCCGGGATACCAGGCGATCTGGCCGTTTTGCTCCAGCAGCTGCCGTTTGAATTCGGTGGTGCGGATATGCCAGCTTTCGCGGGCGTAGTAGATAAGCAGGTTTTCGCAGCGCCAGCAGTGGGGATAGCTGTGTTTCACCTGCTCGCGGCGGTAGAGGTTGCCGCTTTCCTTCAGGCTGCGGATGATGTCTTTGTCCGCGGTTTTTACGAAGATGCCGGTCCAGGGCGCGATCAAATGGTTGAATTTGCCTTCTGCATCCACCGGCTGGATGAAAGGCAGATCATATTTGAGGCCGAGGGCATAGTCATCGGCGCCGAAAGCCGGGGCGGTGTGCACGATGCCGGTACCGTCGTCCATGCTCACGTAATCCGCCAAACCCACATACCAGGCGGGTTTTTCCACCTCGATGAAACTGAAGAGCGGCTGATAGCGGCGGCGCTCCAGTTCCCGGCCGGGAAATTCGCTCAGGATCTCGTATTCGCCATCCAAAACCTCAAGCCGGGCCTTGGCCAGGATGTAGTTTTCCTCCAGATGGCGCACCTTCACGTAAGTTTCGTCCGGATGTACGGCCAGCGCCACGTTCGAGATCAGCGTCCAGGGCGTGGTGGTCCAGGCCAGGTACCAGGTGTCGTCTTCGTCCTCAGCCCTGAACTTCACGAACACGGAGGGATCCTCCACGTCCTTGTAGCCCAGCGCCACTTCGTGCGAAGAGAGCGGGGTTCCGCAGCTGGGGCAGTAAGGCACGATCTTGTGCGCTTTGTAGATCAGCCCGCGCTGGAAAAAGTTGTCCAAAATGTGCCAGACGCTCTCTATGTAGCTGTTGTGCATGGTGATATAGGGATCGTCGAGGTCAATCCAGTAGCCCATCAGTTCCGTCATTTCCTGCCAGAGGTCGAGGTAGCTCCAAACCGATTTCTTGCAGGCCTGGCAAAATTTCTCCACGCCGTAGGCTTCGATCGCTTTTTTATCTTCAAGTCCCAGTTGCTTTTCCACCTCGATCTCCACCGGCAGGCCGTGGGTGTCCCAGCCGGCCTTGCGTTTCACCTGGAAACCGTTCATGGTCTGGTAGCGGCACACGAGATCCTTCAGCGTGCGTGACAGCATGTGATGGATGCCGGGTTTGCCATTGGCGGTGGGCGGTCCTTCGTAAAACACGAATTGGGGCGCGCCCTCGCGCTGATCGATGCTTTTCTGGGCCAGGGAGTGTTCCCGCCAATAGGCGCGAACCCGCTCCTCCAGGTGCCTGGGGCTTTCTTTAAGGTCTATGTTTTTATACATTTAAGCTAAAATTGTGTCCTTGCGTTGGGCTGATCTTCGGTTGGGGCGACAACGCGGCCGGAAGATGCGAAACCTTCACTCAGCCGATCTTTTTGGAATGGCCCGGGCGTCTCTGGCCGGGAACGAAATTCTGCTTCGTTTGCAGATGGTCTCTCTTGTGTTCATGGGCCGCGGGGAGCACGCGCTCCTCTTCTTCCTCCGTAACCGGCTTTTCCTCAAAGAGTTCGCTGAAGTGTTCCTTCAGCTCTTCGTGTTCGGAAACGTAGGTTTTCCACTCTTCCATGGCGGCATCCATGTCCACGCAGCGGGTGCAGAGAACCACCAGATTCTGGTCTGTGGTCCCGATCCAGCCGCGGTCATAGCAGTTGTCGCAGCTTTTTTTGCGGCGATGCTTGCCCGCGATCTTCTGGGCTGCTTCCAGATGCTTGTCGTCAAGCTTGAACATAATGTCTCCTTTTCCCCGGTCCACGCTCGCTTACGGGGCGAGTGGGGCCATGGGAAGCTGTTTGTTTAACCAATCATACCATCTTTTTCACCGGGGCTTTTCTGAAAAGGATTTTTTTCAGCCGGTTGGCTGGCCGCTATTTCTTCTTGCGTGGCCTGCTGCCCGCGGATGGGGCTGGTTCAGCATTTTTCACCGCTTCCGGCGCGGCCTTGGCAGGTTCCGGTTCCGCGAACTGCAGCGGCTCGCTGATCACCGACTTTTTCAGCTCCACCCGCACAACCGGTTCCAGGCGGTGGGTTACTACAAAGAGATTCTTGTTGCGGCTGAGTTCCAGCTTTTGCTCCGGCGTCATCGCCTCGATCTCTTTCAGGTTCACGATCCTTTCGATCGCTCCGGTGGCCATGTCCACGATCTGGACAAAGGTTTGTTTTTCGGCCATGAAGTCTACCTCCATTGTGTATTTATCAGGAAATCTTTTGCAGATGTCAAGCACAAAATCCAGATATTCGTCACGGTGGGTCTGATACCAAATGCGGAACGCGCGGCATTTCCCCACGCGGCGGCAAACCGCGCAAAGGGGCGGCGTCACCTCACGGTGGCGCTTGATCTCGCAGGCATGGAATCTGGATTTTTTCATGGCTGGCCTTTTCTCTGAAAAGCCTCTCCCTGTCAAGAAATATCGGCGGTGGCGACCCTCCCGGCACGGTTTTGGCATCTCTATTTCTGACCGCGATCATCGCCTGCCTGGACGCCAACCTTGAATGATGACCGTAAGTATCTAATGATAAGTATATTAACCGCATATGTCGCCCTGATCGCCGGGCGGAAGTTGGGCCAAATCAGCTCTGTTTTTCCAGGCAGGGCGAAAAAAGCCGGCGGCATGATGTCTGAATGATCTTGCGGTCGATCCAGCTGAAAACAGCATTAGCTTGAGGGGCTGGAAGAATCGCAGGATGGGATGGTTGGCAGAAGTCGCTCCGAAGATGAGAAAAAAATACTTCCATCAAGGACACAATCGAACTTCTAAAGATACCTTGGAGCTTGTTGCCCGGGAGCGGTTCAGATATTTTTTGCCCAATCCGCAAAATAAAAGGCATCCCCCCAAAAAAGTGAGTGTCAGGAATTGCAGTAGTCCCTATAACAAGAGAGTATGGCATTATTTTGTCCACCGATTTGTGATTTCCGGAGCCATTTGGCCATTTGTCCTCAAAGTTCGA
>JAJBAV010000055.1 GCA_020532085.1 Candidatus Cloacimonadota bacterium
TGAGGGCAAAATATGTGGATAACTGAGCTTTTTCAGGGTTCATGTTGGGAAATTCTGGAAAAATTGTGGATAACTATAAAGTAGATCCTGGAAAGCTGGACAATTTGGTATTACGCAAAGGTCTTCTATCATATCAGCAAAATACAGATAAAGGAAATGATCATGCACAACAGCAAGTCCCAGTGGTTGATCAGGGCCCTGTTTTTGCTGGCCATGATCGGAGGAATTACCATGACAAACGCCAAAACGATATACGACTTCAGCGCCGAGCGGATCGACGGCAGCGCTGAAAGCCTGAAAACCTATGAAGGAAAAGTGCTGCTGGTGGTGAACACCGCCAGCAAATGCGGCTTTACCAAGCAGTATGACGGCCTGCAGAAGCTCTGGGAGCAGTATCAGGACCAGGGCCTGGTGGTGCTGGGCTTTCCCGCCAACAACTTCATGCGCCAGGAACCAGGCGACAACGAAGAGATCGAGAGCTTTTGCAAGCTGAATTTCGGGGTCAATTTCCCCTTGTTCTCAAAGATCTCGGTGCGGGGCAAGGACATCCATCCGCTCTTCGCCTGGCTGACCTCCAAAGAGGACAATCCCGAGTTCGCGGGCAAAGTGAGCTGGAATTTCAACAAGTTCCTGATCTCCCGCGAAGGGCTTTTGATCAACCGCTTCGGTTCACAGACCGAGCCTTTGTCCAAAGACCTGGTGGAGGCCCTGGAAGCCGCTTTGGGTAAATGAACCCTACAACAACAAAAACACCTGATTCCGCAGGCGGCGGATGAAAGCATCGAACCAATCAAAAAGCCCGGCGCAGTGCCGGGCTTTTTATATCTTGCCATGTGATGGTCAGATGAAGAGGTTGAGGTTGGCTTGTTCGGCTTCGGAGAGGTAAGTAGCCACTCCGCCAATGGTTACGCCTTCCAATAATTCTTCCGGCGCCACGCCCATGATATCCATGGACATCTGGCAGGCGATCAGTTCCACCCCGGCTTTTTGGGCCTGCATGATCATCAGTTCCAGCTGGTCCACGTTTTTGTCTTGCATGCGTTTGCGCATCAGGATGGGGCCGAGGCCGGCGAAATTGATCTTGGAAAGTCCCAGCGAGCGGCTGCTGCCGGGCATCATCAGGCCGAACATCTTGCCCATAAGGTCTTTCTGAACCTTGGGCTTGTTGTGTTTCTTGATCACGTTCAGCCCCCAGAAGGTGAAGAACATGGTGACCCTTTTGCCGGTGGTGGCGGCGCCGTTGGCGATCACGAAGGCGGCCAAAGCGCGGTCCAGATAGTCGCTGAAGACCACTATGGTCTTGTTGCGTCCGCCGGCTGAAGCGCCGATTTCCTCGCCGCCGCCCTTGAGGACGGTGGCCACGTATTTTTTTCCCACTTCCTCGATGCCGATCAGGGTGTTTCCAGTCATCCGGCACCAGGCGGGAACGTCTTTCACAAAGCCGGGATCGGTGGCGGAGATGCGCAGTTTGTCGCCTTCCAGCAGTTTGTCCATCTCGATCTTGAGGCGCATGATGGGCCCGGGGCACTGTAGCCCGCAGGCGTCGGCTTCCACGGTGCGTCCGACGGCGGTGGCGGTTTCGTCTTTTTTATACATTTGGTCGTCCTTGGCGATGTAGTCGTGGGCAAAGATGTCCTCGTTGGTTTGGGGTTGGTGGGCCTGCTCGAAGGTGGAGAAGCCTCCGCTGAGGTTGTAAACCTCGTCAAAGCCTTTCTGGGCCAGGATGCGGGAGGCGAAGTAGCTGCGGTGGCCGGTGCCGCAGAAGACCACTATCTTTTTACCCTGGGGCACCTCGTCCAGGCGTTCGCGCAGGTCGTCCACGGGCAGGTTGACGGCCCCCTTGATGCTGCCCAGGCCGAATTCCATGGGGGTGCGCACGTCGATCAGGACCGAGTTCGCGGGATCGAGCTGCTCAAGTTCGTTCCAGTGGATGATCCTGGAGACTCCGGCGAGGATGTTTTCCGCCACCATTCCGGCCAGGTTCACGGGGTCCTTGGCGCTGGAAAAGGGAGGCGCGTAGGCGTGTTCGAGCTCCACGAGGTCGTGCACGGTCTCTTTGTGTTTGATGATGTGGGCCAGCATTTCGATGCGTTTGTCCACGCCGTCGAAACCAACCACCTGGGCCCCGTAGAGGCGTCCGTCCCCGCTGGAGAAGGCGATCTTGATGGTGAGCGGCAGGGCTTCCGGATAGTAGCCCGCGTGGGAGGAGGAATGGATGATGGAGGTGAGGTGGGGAATGCCTTCCTGCTGCAGCGCTTTCACAGAGATGCCCGCCGCGGCCACCGTGATGTCGAAGATCTTGGCGATGGCGGTGTTGATCGAGCCGCAGTACTTGCGCCGGTTGCCCAGCACGATGTTGTCGGCGGCGATGCGGCCCTGTTTGTTGGCGGGGCCGGCCAGATAGGTGAGGAAGGTTTTGCCGGTGATGGGATTGGCCATGGCGATGGCGTCGCCCACGGCGTAGATCTCGGGATCGGAGGTTTGCAGAAACTCATTCACCATGATCCCCTTGTTGGGGCCAAGTTCCAGGCCCGCGGCCTCAGCCAGGCGGCTGTCCGGCTTCACGCCGATGGAGAGGATCACCAGGTCCGCGGGGATAGCCTTACCGCTGGCCAGGCGCACCTTGAGCCCGGCGCCGTCGCGCTCGAAGGCCTGCACGGCCTCGCCCAGATAGAGTCCCACGTTTTTGGCCTTCAGATGCTGGTGCACCTGAGCCGCCAGCTCAAAATCCAGATAGGTCATCACCTGCGGGGCCATCTCCACGATGGAGACCATGATACCCCTGTGGTGCAGGTTTTCGGCCATTTCCACACCGATGAAGCCGGCCCCCACCACCACGGCGTGGCGCACCCGGTGCTCATCCAGATATTCACTGATGCGGTCGGTGTCGGGAACGCTGCGGAGGGTGAAGATGGCCGGATCGTCGATGCCCGGCAGGGGCGGGCGAACGGGTTCCGCACCAGGAGAAAGCACCAGTTTGTCGTACTTTTCGCTGTACTCCCGCCCGCTCTTGAGGTCTTTGGCGGTCACCGTTTTTGCCGCGCGGTCGATAGCGGTGATCTCGGTGTTGGTGCGGATATCCACATTGAGCCTGGCTTTGAAGCTGTCCGGGGTCTGCACGAAAAGGCGCTCCCGGTCGGTTATCACCCCGCCGATGTAGTAGGGCAAGCCGCAGTTGGCATAGGATATATAGTTGCCGCGCTCGAACATGATAATCTCGGCGTGTTCGTCCATCCGGCGCAGGCGGGCGGCTGTGGTGGCACCGCCGGCCACACCTCCCACGATGAGGTATCTGGGCATGGTATCTCCTTCAGGGAAAGATAGTTGGCGAACCCTGCCCGGGAAGCTTCCCAGCCGCGCGGAACACTGGTCCCCACTTTAAAGATACGCAAGATATGTTCCCCGGCAAACAAAATCCTGTGAAATAGACCGCCCTGAACAGATCGACCCGGAAAATTTGGCGGGCGGGGAGGGTCGGCCAGCCTGGCCTGAACGCCGTCGCTTCCTGGCCCGGTGCCGGAGTTTGGTTCACGATCTGCGATTTCTGTTGACAGGAAACAGCCGCTTGGCAAAATTGAGTTTCACACATCGCTAAAAAAAGGAGTCGTCATGATCAGAGACCGTTTCTTCCGTGTCCACAGTGACCGGGAAGCCCTCTACGCCAGGGTTTTGCGCCCCCTCTGGCGGGACGATGAGGAGGTATTGCTACAGCTTTCCGTTTTTAGCGCAACATTGAAGCCTCTGCGGTGATGGACCCGCACCCGCCCTGAAGGCGGGACGCTTTTTTTGAAGGTTTTTCCCAAGAGCCGGTTCAATCCCGGGTTTTCCTTTGCCTTCACCAACCCATTAAACCACAGAGGAGAAAACACATGCAAGCACTTGGCAGACAGATACTGGTCGAATTTTACGACTGCGATAAAGACATCCTGCAGGACGAACAGGCCATCCGCACGGCCCTCATCGACGCCTGCGTGATCGGCAAAGCCACCGTTGTAACGGACACCTTCCATTCCTTCAGCCCCCACGGCGTCAGCGGCGTGGTGGTGATCGCCGAATCCCACGTGGCCATCCACACCTGGCCGGAATATGGCTACGCGGCGGTGGACATCTTCACCTGCGGCCAAACCATCGAGCCCTGGGACCTCTTCCACCACCTGGAAAAATGCTTTAAAAGCAAACACAGCAGCAAGATGGAGATCCGGCGCGGCCTCTTCGAAACCGGTGGGGAACCCCTCAAACACAAACCGGACTGAAGCCTTTGAACCACTGGCACACGGATTTTCACAGCCCCCACCGCGGCCTCACCTTCGCGGTGGAACAACTGCTCCACACCGAACAGAGCGCTTTTCAGAAGATCGAGGTGCTGCAAACCCCCGCCTTCGGCAAGGTGTTGCTGCTGGACGACGTGCTTATGCTCACGGAGACGGATGAGTTCACCTACCACGAAATGCTGGCCCATCCGGCCCTGTTCAGCCATCCGGAGCCCCAAAGCGTGCTCATCATAGGCGGCGGCGATTGCGGCACCCTCACCCGGGTGCTGCAGCACAGTACCGTCAGCCGGGTTTTGATGGTGGAGCTCGACGAGCGCGTCACCAGGGTCTCCAAACGCTTTTTTCCCCAATTGGCCAAAGCCGGGGACGATCCCCGCGCGGAACTGCTTTTCGCCGACGGGATCGGATTTGTGAGGGACACGGAAGAGCAATTCGACGTCATCCTGATCGACAGCACCGATCCCGTGGGGCCGGCGGAGGGATTGTTCCGTGAGCCCTTTTTCGCGGATTGTCGCCGCGCCCTCAAGCCCGGCGGGATCTTGTGTTTGCAGTCGGAAAGCCCCTGGATGCCTGAACTGGGAAAGGTGATCGGCGAGGTCCACCGCGACCTCCGCTCCCTCTTTCCGCTGGTGAGGGCTTACAGCGCCGCCATCCAGACCTACCAGGCCGGCCTCTGGCTCTTCCAACTGGCCTCCACCTCCCCCGACCCCCTCGCCCCGGAAGTGGGGGCCAGGATCAGCTCCGCCGCCCTTCCCACCCGCTATTACAACCGCGACCTGCACTACGCGGCCTTTTCCCTGCCCACTTTCGTGCTGGAGCAACTCGGCTGAGTTTCGGATAAGCATTTTGTCGCCAGCCCCGGGGGATAAACCTTGACAATCAGGCCCGGGCATTTTTTTGTCCCTCCATTGCTTGGAAAGCTACAAAGGCTTTTCCCGCAAGTTTTTCCATTCTATCCAAAGGAAGTACGCCATGCCGATCAACTACCAAGAGACCAAGTCCCAAATCCTCTCTTTCCGCCCCGCCTATGAAGCCAAGCTGAGCCAACTGGCCGCGCTCGAACTCCCAGCCAGCTTTCCCCTGCGGGAATTTTTCTCCGCCTCGCGTGAGGCCATCCTTCAGGGCGCTGAATTCTCCCGCCTGCTGGCCAGCGATCCGGAATTCAAAGCCATTACCTTGGAAGAACTTAAGGCCATGAACGCGGAGTTCTACGCCCCGGTCGAACCCCAGACCGGCTACCCCAACTGCATTGCCAACCCCGATCACACCGTTCAGCTCTTCGGAGACGGTCTGGGCCAGTTCTGCGCGGCCGTTTACTCCGGCTTCCGGGCTTGCCGCCATTACCTTATCAGGGAAGACTATCTTGGCCTCGACAGCCAGCTGCAGCTCTTTTTCGACCTTCACGCCCTGGCCGCCGCGGGTGACACCGACCTGGCCGCCTGGACCTCCGCCTACCGGAAATCCCGCCTGAACGAGCTCGAACTGGCGGTCACCTGGGGCAATCTGACCAGTTACATCCCCGATTTCAGCTATTTTGCCAATATCGTGAAAACAGCCGACCTGGCCGATCTCCGCTACCTTTACCGCTACGGAGCGCACCTCAGCGAACACGACCTGGCCATGGCGGAATTCCTGAGCGCCTACCCCGCCGGTGAGCTGGAGGCTATAGCGAAATTCATCGTCCAGAGCTGGGTGGACGGCTTCACCCGCGCCAAAAAGGATTACCGGATCAAGAGATTCGCGAACCTGATGATCCCCTGTGGCATGGAGCGCCTGGGGCGCCTGCTGATCACTGAACTGGAGCGCATCGGAATCACTCCGCTGGTGGGCCAGCCCCACAGCCAGGGCATCAACAAGCAGTACGGCTACGACCACCGTTTCGACAGCGCCCTCCTGCTCGATCGCGAGTACGTGGACCTGCAGCTGGAGGCGGTGGCCAAGTCCCTGGAAGGACTGAAGGAAACCATCTCGCTGCAGGCCGGGCCCGTTTACGTGGAGCTGTTCGGCGAAACACCCTTCTCGCCGGAAGCCAAGGCCACCGCCCTCAAACTGAGTGCCGATCAGCAACTGCTTAACCGCGAACAGCGCGGGCGCTTCGCCGAAATGTACTACCAACACTATCGTCGCGAGGAAACCAGCTTCACCATCATCGCCTTCCCCTCCCCGGAGATCGGCCCCAAATTCCGGGAAATATTCGCCGACACCCTGAAGATAAACCTTCTGGATTCAAACAAATACGCCCAGATCCAGCAGAAGCTCATCGACGTGCTGGACACCGCGGAATTCGTGCACGTGAAAGGCAAACCCGACAACGACACCGACATCCTGGTGAAAATGCACACCATCACCGATCCCGACAAGCAGACCAACTTCGAGAACTGCGTGGCCGACGTGAACATCCCGGTGGGCGAAGTCTTCACCTCGCCGAAACTTACCGGCACCACCGGCACCCTGCACGTGGAGGACATCTACCTGGGCAGCCTGCGCTACTTCAACCTGAGGATGCGCTTCGAGGATGGCTGGGTGAAGGATTACTCCTGCACAAACTTTGACGACCCCGCCGAAGGCAAAAAGTACATCCACGAAAACCTGTTGCTGCCCCACGACACCCTGCCCATCGGCGAATTCGCGATCGGCACCAACACCCTGGCCTACCAGATCGCCCGCAAACACGGCATCCAGGCCCTGCTGCCCATTCTCATCATCGAAAAAATGGGCCCCCACTTCGCCATCGGCGACACCTGCTTCAGCCACGAGGAGGAAGCGCCGCATCCGAACTTCCTGAACGGCAAGGAGATGATCGCGGTGGACAACGAGAAATCCGCCACCCGTAAGGAAGACCCCATCGGAGCCTACACCCAGAAACACATGGACATCACCCTCCCCTACGACATGCTGGCCTCCATCACCGCCCTCAATCCTGACGGCAAACAGCATTTCATCATCCAGGACGGACGCTTCGTGGTGCCCGGCACCGAGGAACTGAATATCCCGCTGGATGAACTGACCACCTGACCCGGGATCAGCGCCCTGATCCTGGTTGACGATATCCCCGGGCCGGAGCCCTGACAGCTTCGGCCATTTTTTTCAGGCTCTCTTTCAAACAGAGTGGGTTGAGAAATCGGCTGGATACAGAACTTTCAACCGCCTACTCGGTTTGAAAGAGAGCCATTTGTAACCCCAATGCCGGCTCATCCGGGCTCGGATCCATCCGATCTGAAGGCACCTCCCCACAACTGCTATGTTTGTGGAGAATTGTCCACACCTCCAAGCAGGGATGGAACATCATTCATAAGCTTAATCCACTATAAAACAGCAGTATGGGCACCTTAATAATACATAAATAAATCTTGACACAATTTATCGATGTAGCTACGAGTGTAATTGAAATCACTGCTCGCAACCGCCATTCTTTTCATAGATTGTGTTCTGGCACAAATAGTGGACGCGTTTACCCATGCTGAGCCTTTTTCAGCCCTGCGATTAGCCTGAAACGCGCATCCGGCCTTGTCCGCGGCGCGGCGGAAATCCGGCAGCCAAGTCGTGCCTGCGGTACCCGGTCAGGATCAAAAAAGCGGGCAAGACAATCATGGTGTGAAACCTGCCGTCACCCGGCTTTGCGGAGTCCGGGCCAGACAGATCGAATGCACGGCTTAGGCATTTAACAAAGGAGTTAAAATGAAAAAGCTGATCTTTGCGTGTCTTATCGTTATTCTGGGCGTCCTTCTCGCCGCCCAGACCGATCCTCAGTGGCTGTGGGCGTCCAGGGCAGGTGGTGCGGGCAACGACATTGGCTACAGCATGTCTCGCGACAATGCCGGTAATCTCTATTGTACAGGTATTTTTTTGGATGTCGCCCAATTTGGGGATACCCATCTTGCCACTGCTGGAAACAATGATATCTTTGTGGCCAAGCTGGATCCCAGCGGCAACTGGCTCTGGGCTGTGCGGGCCGGTGGAACTGGTGATGACAGGGGAATGGTTGTTTCCGCTGATGGTGACGGAAACAGCTACATTATTGGATATTTTAACGGTTCTGCCGACTTCGGTTCGACCACACTTACCAGTGCTGGACTTGCCGATATGTTTATTGCCAAGCTGGATCCCAGCGGTAATTGGCTCTGGGTAAAACACGCCGGAGGGCTTGGTGACGATGTTGGACAGACCGTCATCATCAAAGAAGGATACTGCTATCTGACAGGGTACTTCAGCGGCACTGCCAGTTTTGGTGCGATATCGCTCAGCAGCGTCGGCAGCGGCGATATTTTTGTTGCCCGGCTGGACACCAATGGCAACTGGCTCTGGGCAAAACGCGCCGGTGGAACCGGTCACGATGAAGGGGATAGTGTTTCCATCGATGGTAGCGGAAATTGTTATATGTCTGGCTACTTCCATAATTCCGCCACTTTTGGCTCCCACTCGCTCACCGGCAGCGGCTGGGATGTGTTCGTCACTAAGCTTGATCCCGAAGGCAATTGCCTCTGGGCAAGCAGTGCCGGCGGTTCCGGAACGGAAGGAGGCTGGTCGTTATGCGCCGATGCCAACGGCAACTGCATTGTGACCGGTCCCTTCTCGCACTCAGCGACCTTCGGCAACACCACTCTGCATTGCCTCGGTTCGCAGGATATCTACATCGCCCGGCTGGATAATGAGGGCAACTGGCTTTGGGCGCGGCGTGCGGGTGGTTCTTACGTTATGAGCGAGAATACTGATGTTGGCTGCAACGTCATCCTCGACGACAGCGGGAACTGCTGTGTGGCAGGCTATTATTATGGCGAGGACGCGGATTTTGGTGCTTTAGTGCTGCCCAACGGTGGTTACTACAATCTCTTCATTGCCTGGCTGGACGTATCTGGCAACTGGCTCTGGGCGATAACCTGCAACGGTTTTTCCAATGACAGCTGTTGGAGTGTATGCCTGGATGGCGAGGGAAATACATACGCCACTGGAGCTTTTTCCTTCTCAATGAACTTCGGCGATACCCAGCTGACCAGCGCAGGTGAAAGGGATGTCTGGGTGGGCAAACTCTCTCCCGTGGTGCCAGTGGATGACGACCTGACTCCCGGGCTTGAGGGTGTCTCGTGCCTCTATAACGCTTATCCCAATCCCTTCCGGCAAAGCGAAACTGCTTTGATAATACCATTTCGCTTGCATAATTCCAAATATAGGTTATTGTATCTCCAGTTTCAGTTTACTGGAGGTACAGATGAGACAGATCCAAGTAAGTGACAAGATGCCGGCAGAAGAGCTCAAGCGCCGGATG
>JAJBAV010000056.1 GCA_020532085.1 Candidatus Cloacimonadota bacterium
GAGAACCTGCTGGAAAGCGAGCTGTTCGGTCACGAGCGCGGCGCCTTCACCGGCGCCAGCGAGCGCAAGCGCGGTCTGGTGGAAATGGCCGAGGGCGGCACCCTGTTCCTCGACGAAATCGGCGAGCTGCCCCTGCCGCTACAACCCAAACTGCTGCGGCTGTTGCAGGAAAAGCGTTTCCGGCGGGTTGGCGGACTGAAGGAACTCGACTGCAACGTCCGCATCGTCGCCGCCTCGCACCGGCCCCTGCCGCAGATGATCGCCGAAGGCCGCTTCCGGGAGGATCTTTTCTACCGTCTGGCGGTGGTCACCCTGGAACTGCCGCCGCTGCGCCAGCGACGCGAGGATATCGCCCTGCTGGCCACCTTCTTCCTGCAGCGTTTCGCCCGCGAAATGGGCCGGGGGGTCAGCACCATCGCCGCCGAGGCGCTGCAGGCGCTGCAGCAGCACGACTGGCCCGGCAACGTGCGTGAACTGGAAAACGCCATCGAACGGGCGGTGATCTTCAGCCGCGGCCCCTGCCTGCAGCGCAGCGATCTGCCCGCGCCGCTGAATTGCGCCGTTGAGGGTAATCCCCCCGGCCTGCCACCCTGCGACAGCAGCAGCCCCCTGCCCCAGCGCCTGGAACAGATCGAAATCTTCTTCATCCGTCAGGCCCTGCAACAGGCCCAGGGCGTGCAGGCCCAGGCCGCCGAGCGCCTCGGCATCAGCCGCAGCAATCTGCAGTACAAGCTGAAAAAATACGGCCTGATTGGTGACAGCGAGGAATAGAATGGACGTTCAAATTTTGCGACATACCGCCGCAAAAGCTGGCGCTGGTGTTCAAATTTCTGTACGGGGGACAGGGTCGGGCCTTGCCGGCGCTCGACATCTGCCTTGTGTTTTCAATCTCTTGGACCTGCTGCGGCCCTGCTGGCATCGTCCTTGCAGATCGGCCGGACAGCTTCTATCGTCCGGCGCGGCGCGACCTGCCAGCGCGCCGGCAGTCCGTCCAGCGAGGTCCGCCATGCCCCAGTCCAGCCTCTCCGATTCCTTCGATTACCGCAGCCGCATCAAGCATTCGGCGGAAAAAGCCGAAAAATACCAGCGCCGCCGGGCGCGCAAACACCGCAACGAAATGGCCCTGCTCGACCGGGGGCTGCGGCATCTGCGGCAGGTGCGCAGCGTGCTCGACGCGCCCTGCGGTGTGGGTCGCGCCTGTCTGCTGCTGGAACAGCGCGGTTTCGAGGTTACCGGCGTCGACCTGGGCGAAGGCGCCCTGCAAGCGGCCCGCGAAGCCGTGCAGGCAGCCGGTGCCAGCGCCCTGATCGAACGGGCCGATCTCGAACGGCTGCCCTACAACGCTGGCCAGTTCGATGCCTGCCTGTGTTTTCGCTTCATCCATCATCTGCCAACCGCCGCGTTGCGGCAGCGCATCATCGCCGAGCTGTGCCGCGTCGCCGGTCGCTACGTGCTGATCAGCTATCTGAGCCCGCTGTCGGTGACCAGCCTGCGCCGCCGGTTGGGCCAGACCTGGCGCAAACGGCCGCAGGTACAGCACTGCACCCGCCTGACCGAACTGCGTCAGCATTTTGCCGCCGCCGGCTTTGACTTTGAGGCCGATCTGGCGCAACTGCCGCTGCTGCACAGCCTGCACCTGGCCATTTTCCGCCGCCGCACGGTGCTGCCATGACCTCCGGCCCGCAAAGCGGCGTTCGCCTGCTGTACCGTGCGCCGGCCTGGCAGGAGCGCCTGACACGCGCTGGCCTGCAGGAGTTCGGTGATTTCTGGGATCTGCAGCTGGAGGCGGTGGACGAGGGCAACAGCGGTCGCGGCCAGGCCGGCTGGAGCCGGGTGTGCCTGCACCCGCTGTGGGTCGATGGCGCGCTGCTCGGCCGACTGGTGATCAAACGGCAGAGCAACTATTTCAGCCGCGACTGGCGCCATCCGTTGCGCGGCCGGCTGACCTTCGAAAAAGAACTGGCCAACCTGCGCCGTTACCAGCAGGCCGGCATCGCGACCATGGAAGCGGTCTACTGCGCCACCCGCCAGCACAACGGCAGCCGCCAGGCCGTGCTGGTGACGGCTTTTCTCGATGGTTTTATTTCGCTGGAGGAACAGCTGCGCCGCTGGCGGGACCAGCCGCCCCCAAGACGGCAACGCGATCTGCTGCTCGATGCCGTGGCACGGCTGGTGGCCAATCTGCATCGGCAGGGGCTGGAGCATCGCTGCCTGTTTCCCAAGCATATTTTTGTCGAACCCGCCAGCGACAACCCCCAGGTGCGACTGATCGATCTGGAAAAAACCCGCTGGGTGCCCTGGCGGCCGGCCCGCCGAGTGCGCGACCTGACCGCTCTGGCGCGACGCTGGCCGGGACTGAGGCCACGCGACGCCCTGCGCTTTCTGTGCAGCTACAGTGGCCACGCCCGCCTGCAGGCAGGCGACAAACAGCTGTGGCGGGCAGTGGCCCAGCGCATCCGCGCCAAACGGAATGACCGGAGTCTATCCTAATGAATTCAAGCATCCCCCCCATAGGCTTCTGGCGACTGCTGCTCTGGCCCTCACTACTTTTCGTTTTTGCAATGATTTTAAGCCTCGCCAGGTTTGATCAATTCATTGCGGAGGCATTCTACAATCAACAACTTGGCCTCTGGCCTTTCAAGCACAGCTGGTGGGCCGAAACCATCATCCATAGGGGAGGACGAAAAATTATCATTTTTACCGCATCCGGGAGTCTCTTGGTCATGCTTCTGAGCTGGTCCGACAACTTCTGGCGCCCCCTCAGCCGTTCAGCCTTCTATCTGTTGCTCTGCATCGGTCTAGGAACAGGTTTGGTCGCCACTGGCAAATACATTCTGGACAGGCCCTGCCCTTGGTCTCTCCAGCAATATGGCGGCACGCGGCAGGAAATCTCCTGGCGAGAAACCCTCTCCTGCGTCGGGCTGACGCGGGCCAAGTCAGGGCACTGTTTTCCCGCTGGGCATTCGGCAGGTGCTTTCTCCCTTTCCGCTGGATACTTCATCTTTTTAAAGCATAACCGCAAACGGGCTCAACAAGCTCTGTTCCTGTCCCTGGCATTAGGTTGCCTGTTCAGCTTCGGACAGATAGCCCGTGGCGCTCATTTCCTGTCTCATTGTCTTTGCTCTGCTTGGCTTTGCTGGGTTGTAAACTGGGTTTTATATTTTGGCCCTTTCAAAGGCAAACTCTGACCGACTTCCCCCCATTCAAGCATTCTTCTCGACCTTCTAGCTCTACAATCTATTTCCAAAAAAATTCGCGTCGCTCGCGAAAAACTATAGCTGCGCGAAAAAAATAAAACTAATTATTTTTCATATTAACATTAAAAGGAGCCGGAAAACATGAGTGGAAAACCTCATTCCAAAAAAATCCTGGTGCCGCCACAACCTTACAATTTTATCTTTATCTTGTACGGTGTTCTGCTGACCGGCTTTTTTATACTGCGCCTTGGTCTGACTTTTTCCATGTGGAAAGAAATCCCGCATGGTTTTACAGCTCTTACCTATATTTTTGTCAAGGGCTTGGCCTATGATAGCGCTTTTCTTTTCCCTGCTCTTCTCCTGCCAGCTCTGCCACTCATTTTCAAGTCCAGACCTCTAACCCGCAAAAAATGGTTCCGCTTTTTATATGAGGGCTTGCTCTTCGCCAGTCTAGTGATGTTCTTCTTCATTCTTGCCGCTGAAATCCTTTTCTGGCAGGAATTCGGCACAAGATTTAACTTCATTGCCGTAGACTATCTCGTCTATCGCCGGGAGGTAACCCAAAATATCTACGAATCATATTCCATGTTTCTTGTTTTCCTTTACCTTCTGTCGACTTCTCTCCCATCATTTATTTTTTTACGCTGCCGCCTTGCCGCCTGCCTGGAAAAAATCCCTAAAAATAAAAACAACATCAGCTACTTATTTCTTCACGGCGTGCTCGCGCTGCTTTTACCGCTTATTTTATCAACACAAAATCTTTCAGGCTCGAACAACAACTATGTCAACGAATTGTCTGCCAATGGCCCTTATCAGTTCATTACAGCATTTCGCCTGAATATTCTGGACTACGAAAAATTTTATGCCCTTGGAGACCCCCAAAATCTTTCAAACCTGCTCAAGAAACAACTACATGTTAATTCAGCCACATCCGAGTTGTTTGACATCCACCGTGAAATTACAGCCGCAGGATCGCCTCAACGGCTTAATGTTTTTTTAATCACCGTGGAGAGCCTAAGTGCTCAGTATCTCACCCGCTTTCGGAGTCCTGACGTGCCCCGTCTGACCCCGTTTCTGGATCAACTGATCCCGGAAGGACTGTTTTTCAGCAATCTTTTTGCAACTGGAACACGCACCACCCGCGGGTTGGAGGCAATCACGCTCTCAATTCCGCCAACCCCTGGCCGAGCGCTGGTAAAACGACCGGACTGCGGCCCGTTTTTCAGTCTGGGACAGGTCTTACGCCAACAGGGCTATGACACGGCTTTTCTCTACGGTGGCCGCGGTTTTTTTGACAATATGAACACGTTTTTTTCACGTAATGGCTACCGCATCATTGATGAAGGCAATTTTCTCACGGAAGAGATTCAGTTTAAAAATGCCTGGGGAGTCTGTGATGAGGATCTGTATGCCAAAGCCATTCGGGAAGCCGACACCGTTGCCGCAAAGGGAAAACCCTTCTTTTTCCATCTGATGACCACCAGCAACCACCGCCCCTATACCTATCCAAAAGGAAAAATCAACATACCCTCGGGCAGCAGCCGGGAAGGCGCCGTCCGTTATACCGATTACGCCCTCGAACAGCTATTCCTAGAAGCCCGTTCACACGCCTGGTTTGACGATACCCTGTTCATTATTGTCGCCGATCACTGCGCGGGTAGCGCCGGCAAAGTTGGCCTGCCCATAGCCCGCTACCACATTCCAATGCTTTTTTATAGCCCAAAACATCTGGCAAGCGATGAGTTTGCGAACACGGCAAGTCAAATTGATTTAGCACCAACGCTGTTGGGCCTACTCAGCTTTAATTACAAAAGCCACTTCTTCGGGGAGAATCTGCTCGCTGCCGATTACCACCCGCGAGCGCTCGTCGGAAACTACCAGAAATTAGGTCTTTACTGCGATGATCAGCTTATTCTGTTGGAACCCCGTCAAGGCATCAAAAAAATCCACCATCCTTGGGAAAGTGAACAAATAGAGACTGCCTCGCCTGAAGACCCCCTAGTCCAAATTGCCCAAGCATACTATCAAGGGGCTGATTATATTATTCGCCACAAACTCAATCAGCCCCGCTCGGCGCAACACGTGGCCAAAGCCAGGCCACACCAACCAAAGCTTGGCATAAAAGAAGCCAAAAAAAACCTGCTGATTCAGGCAATTCTACAGCATCAGAGCAAGGCAGGCTGTTTCGCTAAAATCTTTTAAAAAATTACAGAATCGAAGGTTTCCATGATCAATCAGCAAAAATCTACTCAAAAGGGTCGAGCTATATTCTCCCTGTTGGCCCGAGAAAACCACGGGGGAGAGGCTTCCGGTTTCGAGCTTTTTTTCGCTCTCTCGTGCCTGGGACTACTGCTTCTGTTGACACTCCTGCGTCTGAGCCTCCATCTCACCAACCTTGACCAAAGCAGCACGGCTACCTGGTCAGACCTTATGACCGCTTACTTCAATGGTCTACGCTTTGACTCTCGGATCATCGCCTATACGGCGTTCCCTTTGCTCCCATTCATCGTTCTTCAGCATCGTTCCTGGCACCGACCAGTTCAAGTTGTCTACCTGACTGCAGTTGCCAGTCTCTTTATTTTGCTTGGCTTGATTGAGCCGATTTTTTACCGTGAATTCCATCAACGGCTGAACGGACTGGTCTTCCAGTATCTCACCGAGAATCCCATTACCGTTCTGCGCATGCTGTGGCATGGCTTCCCCCTTTCGCGCCTGATCGTCGCTTGGGGCTTACTCAGCTGCTCATCGTTCATGGCGCTACGCTGGCTCAGCAGAGCGATCTCTAAAGAAGAACCGTCGAGAAAATCGCATGCAAAACGCTGGTTTCTGTTGCTGCCGGCATTACTCGTAGTCATTCTCGCCGCCAGAGGAACTCTGCGCCAGGGCCCCCCCCTGCGCTGGGGTGATGCCTTTACAACCCCATCCATTTTTGCCAACCAACTGGGGCTTAATCCGGAGCAAACGCTTTATACCGCCATCGTCGGTCGCTTGGCCAGGCGGAAACCGCCCCTGTGGAAAAACTCCATGGCCGCTACCGAAGCCATCCGCATCGTCCGACAATCCTTGCTTTTGCCCCAGGAAACCCTTGTAGACGCTGAACAGGCCGTTGTTCGTCGCGTCTACCAACCACGGAGCGATGGCCAGCTCCCCGTTCGCAATGTCGTGGTCATCCTCATGGAAAGTTTGGCGGCGCGATATGTTGGCGCGCTGGGAGACTCTCACAACATCACTCCCTGCTTCGATGAGCTAAGCAAAAAAGGGTTGCTGTTCAGAAATTTTCTAGCCAATGGCACCCACACACATCAGGGGATATTCGCCACCATGACTTCGTTTCCAAATCTGCCGGGCTATGAATATCTGATGCAGATGAGTGAAGGAAGCCATGATTTTTCAGGGCTAGCTCCTCTCCTCAAACTTTTAGGATATGAGGACCTATATGTTTATAATGGAGATTTTGCTTGGGACAACCAGTTGGGCTTTTTCAGACGACAAGGTTTCCAGAATTTTATCGGCCGCAACGATTATGTGAATCCTGTGGTCAAAGATCCTACTTGGGGCGTCAGCGATCAGGACATGTTCGACCGAGCAGCCAAGGAGCTCGCGAGCATACCCCGCAAAAAACCCTTCTTTGCCTTGTTGCAAACACTGTCCAACCACACTCCCTATGCGCTTCCAAACCCACTACCTGTCCCCGCCGTAACCACTGCGGGAAGTCTTAACGCGCATCTTACCGCCATGCGTTACGCAGACTGGGCACTGGGGCGGTTTTTCGCTGCCATAGAAAAACAGCCGTTCTTTCAGGAAACCCTTTTTGTCATCGTCGGCGACCATGGCTTTGCCAATTCCGAACAGCTAACAGAACTTGATCTCAACCGATTTCACGTCCCCCTACTGCTTGTGGCGCCAGGAATTCAAAAACGCTACGGTTCTTTTTGCGACCGCGTTGGATCACAGGTTGATATCGTGCCCACCATCCTTGGCCGACTCGGCCACAACATTCAGCACCAATGCTGGGGAAGAGATTTGCTGGCCCTATCCCCGTTTGATGCCGGTTTTGCCGTCATCAAGCCCTCGGGCAGTGACCAAACTGTCGGGCTTGTCCAAGGCAACCGATTGCTGGTCTGGCCACAAAGCCGGCAGCCCCTGCATTTTCAAATCGATCTGCGCAAACACCAGGCTATCGCCACAAACCCTTCACCGGAAGAATCCCGCCAAAGCACTGATTTTCTGCAAGCCTACATTGAAAGCGCAAGTCACTCTCTGCGCCAAAATACTGCGGGCATCGCTTCCGCACAGGAAAAAACCCTATGAAAAAGAATACCGGTATTCGACGCGTGATACGCGCGATGAGCTATTCCCTCGCCGGTCTCAAGGCCGCCTTTCGTTCCGAGGCCGCGTTCCGTCAGGAAATCGCGGTAGCGGCGCTACTCCTGCCTTTAGCCTTCTGGCTTGATCTGGTCATGACTGACCGTTTGTTGTTAATTGGCTCGGTCCTGCTTGTGCTCATCGTGGAGCTTTTAAATTCCGCCATTGAGGCAGTTATCGACCGTATAGGCCCAGACTGGCACGAACTCGCCGGGCGCGCCAAGGACATGGGTTCGGCCGCAGTCCTTATAAGCCTGTTGTTTGCTACCCTGTGCTGGCTGACGATTCCCTGGCCACGCTGATCTTTTAAAGCCACCGCGAAGGAGAAAGCACATGACTAAAATTTACATACCGACCAGCGCCTCACAATTACCTCAAAGTGAAGCACCAATTTCAGGAAAAACTTCCGCGCAAACAGCCAAAGAACGTTTCGCAACTCCTCAGGCCGCCCTGAAATACAGCTCAGCACTCATACACACGCGCAGACACAAACGTGAATGCACCTGTATTGGCGCTTCTCCGGTTCCGTCAACGGAGAGGACATACATTTCTCAAGATAGGAGAACAGACCTTATTATATGACTCCCATCAACTATGAGACATAAGCCTTGAGCTTCATTGACAGCTTCCTGATCGTTTTTGGTATCGCAACCAAACAATATCAGACGATTGTCTAGTAATCTTGACTTTTATATTATTTCGCTAATAATACTAGAAGGCCTGCATGTACTTTTACAAGAAGCTCTGATATCCCAAAAATGTTAGCGGCGGCTACTCAGGCGGGCAACGAGGATGCTGACCTCGTAGAGCAGGATAAAGGGCACGGCCAGAGCCAGCTGGGAAATGACATCCGGCGGCGTCAGCATGGCACCGATGATAAAGGCGGCGACAAAGGCATGACGGCGCCAGCTGGCCAACCGGGCGCCAGTGATCAACCCCAGCCGGGCCAGAAAAAAGCTGAGGATGGGCATTTCGAAAACCAGGCCGAAGGCCAGCAGCAGCCGACTGGCCAGGCTCAGATAGGCGCCCATGGACAGCATGGCCTGAATCTGGCCGCTGTCGGTACCGAATTGAATCAGAAACTGAAAGATCAGCGGAAACACCAGCTGGAAGCCGAACCAGGTGCCGGCGCCGAAACACAGGCAGCCGCTAAGCACGAAGGGTACGGCAAAACGCTTTTCCCCAGGATAAAGGGCCGGCGCGACAAAGGCCCACAGCTGATAAAGAAGGATCGGCAGGGCAACGAGGAAGCCGGCCAGGGCGGCGGCCTTGAGATAGGTAAAAAAGGGTTCGGTGGCCTGAACAAACACCATTGAGCTACCCGGCGGCAACACCTGCAGCACCGGCGCGCTGAACCAGACAAACAGCTCCTGCGCCCAGTGGTAGCACAGGGCGAAACCCGCCAGCCAGGCCAGCAGGGCGCGCAGCAGGCGGCGACGCAGTTCCTCCAGATGCTCGACCAGCCCCATGTCCGCCGCCAGGCCCGGTTGCGCAGCGGGTTGCTCATCGACCGGCACGGTCGGCCTCCTGGCCAGCGGCGGATGAAGCTGGCGCCGCGACGATCTCTGCCTCGTCCTCGGCTGGGGCGGCAAAATCAATCGGCTGGCCGGCAGGCGCTGCCGGCGAAACCTTCTGCTCCGCTGCCGACCGATCGACCTCCGTCAGTTCCAGGCTGGCGCGCAACTCGTCACTGGCACGGCGCAGTTCGCGCAGCCCCCGCCCCAGGCCACGGGCGATATCGGGCAACCGGCGGGGCCCCAGCACCAGCAGCGCCAGCAGCAAAATCACCA
>JAJBAV010000057.1 GCA_020532085.1 Candidatus Cloacimonadota bacterium
GGCAACGGGTGGCTTTTCTTTTGACTGGGATGCCCACGCAGTTCATGACGGTGCTGCATACGAATATGTATGACAAAAGAAGGCCTTGCCGTGAGCGCAACTTATCTTGTAGCGAAAATGCGAAAAGAAATGTCGTGCTCAAAAAAAGCGCGAAGAAGATGCGGGCAGTGCTGAAGAAAAGCCAAAACGAGGTTTGGTCCTTTTCCCCGTCCAGGCTTGGACTATTCAGTTTCGGATGAAGCATTCAAGATCTGACCCCAGATTTCACGCAAGACTTTCCATTGAAATCCGTCGCATCCTCGGTGATGCTTCAAGCGCTCCCATCCACATGGCTGCCATGTTTCAGGAGGATGTTTCCCATGTCGAAGATCACGTTGGTGCGGGGCTATGTGCCCGGGGCGATCGGGAGGGTGGTGGAAATGCATGGGCGTTATTATCATCGGCATTGGGGGTTCGGGCAGTTCTTCGAGGCCAAGGTCGCGACGGAACTCTCGGAATTTCTCACCCGCTATGACGCGGCCAGCGACGGCTTCTGGACAGTACAGGTCGATGGACGCGTCGAGGGTTCGATATCCATTGACGGCCGGCACGCCATGACACGCGGGGCGCACTTGCGGTGGTTCATCGTTTCGGACGCCCTGCGCGGCCGGGGTGCCGGTTCACGGCTCATGGACGCTGCCATGGATTTCTGCCGGGACAAGGGGTATCGGCAAATATATTTGTGGACCTTCGCGGGCCTTTCTGCCGCCCGCAGTCTTTACGAAAAAGCGGGCTTCGCCCTCGTCGAGGAGCGGTCGGGGACGCAGTGGGGTGTCGAGGTCAAGGAACAACGCTTTGAACTGACCCGGTCTGACAAAGGCAGGCAAGTCGGGTTCCGTTAAAGGGCTGCTTGAGGGGCGATGGCTTTCGTTTCGCCTTGGGGCGTAGCTCAGGGCATTGAGGCGCTGAAGATTGGGAAGGTCGCATTCCCGGTCAAGGGCGCTCCAAGGCCCCATATTTGCTCTTAAAGGCAGGCCATCCGGCAACGGGTGGCTTTTCTTTTGACTGGGATGCCCACGCAGTTCATGACGGTGCTGCATACGAATATGTATGACAAAAGAAGGCCTTGCCGTGAGCGCAACTTATCTTGTAGCGAAAATGCGAAGGTGATCAACGTACGGCCATAATAACCGCTGCGATAGCCCAGACGGCCCTCTGTGCGCTCCCCCTTGGCGGCCCCAAGGGCTGCATCCATCTCGGCCTCCAACGTTTGTTGGACGACCGCACGGACGAGTTCCTTCAAAACATCCTGCTCGCCTTCAAGAAGCCCTTTGAGTTCAGACGACGATACGATAGAATTTTTTCTGACCATGGCAGACTCCTCCCGGAGTTGTGGATTGGTGGTACAACCCACACATGCCATGGTCTTTCTTTTTGCTGAAGATCCCGCACACTACCCACATTTTTCCAGGACCTTTTCCGTTTTATGGAGTCGAGCGCTGAATTCCAAAAAATCAGCCGTCTCGATTACATAAGAGTCTCGCACAGCTCTGAAATGAATTGAAACGACTCAGGGAGGTTGTTGGGAAGATCGGTGCGGGGAATCGTGCGGAGAAGAAAAAAAGGCCTACAGGTCAACGCAGCCGAAGCCGCGAACTTGGCCAAATTCGAATTCTTAGCCAACATGAGCCACGAGATCCGCACCCCTCTGAGTGGTATCATGGGCATGCTCCAACTGCTCGAAACGACCACACTGGACGAAGAGCAACTGCATTTCTGTTCTCTGGGCATCCAGTCCACAAATCGGCTGGCCAGTCTGCTCTCGGATATTTTGGAGAAATTAAAAAAGCCCCAGGCGACGATTTGCTACTTGGGGGCATTTGTGGGGGCATTGAATCTATTTTGTTTTGGCTGGAGCCGCATGGTTACTGACTCAATTTTAATTGTTCGATTCTCCCCGGCATTTAGAAAAGACAAACCCGTCTCTCCGGGGCATTCTCCGGGGTGGCGGGTTTTCTTTTTTCCCTTGCTTCTAAAGGGGTTGCGCCAGTTTTACATCTTTCCAAAACACCTCTTGGCACCATCTATTCTCCCCATCTTTCCTTTCTTCGTTCTCTGTTGGGCCCCTGATTCGTTGCAGCGCCGAACGCTCTTCTGAGGAAATCGAAACAACTCATCGGGAAACCCGCTTGATTTTTGCTTCCCGACACTCTATTTTAGGATATGCGGCTAAGGTAAAATAAAAGCGAATCATGTTTTAGGTTCGAGGCAGGTAGAATGAAGCGAGAACTCCAAGGCAGATACGTGACCATATCGACGGTGGGTGAGAAGGTTCAGGCCTTCGTGCCTGCGCCGCTACCGCCGCGACCGCCCATCCATTGGACCCCGGAGCTGCGCAGCAAGTTTGACCAGGCGCTGCTGGCGCTCGGGCGGCTGGACAGCGTCTCGACCTTGCTGCCGGAAACTTCGCTGTTCCTCTACATGTACGTTCGCAAAGAGGCGGTGCTCTCATCCATGATAGAGGGAACCCAGTCTTCCTTGTCCGACCTGCTGCTGTTCGAGCTCAATCAGGAACCCGGCGTGCCGCTGGATGACGTGCGGGAGGTCAGCAACTATGTCGCGGCCCTCGACCATGGTCTGCGCCTGCTGAAGGAAGGGCTGCCACTGTCGCTGCGGCTGTTCCGCGAGATTCACGGCGTGCTGCTGACCAAGGGCCGGGGCAGCAATCAGACCCCGGGTGAGTTCCGGCGCAGCCAGAACTGGATCGGCGGCACCCGGCCGGGCAACGCGGCCTTCGTTCCGCCTCCGGCCGAAGAGGTGCTGGAGTGCATGAGCAAGCTGGAGCTCTTCCTCCATGACCAGCCGGAGCCGACCCCGGTGCTGCTCAAGGCGGCGCTGGCCCATGTCCAGTTCGAGACGATCCACCCGTTCCTCGATGGCAATGGCCGTCTGGGGCGTCTGCTGATCGCGCTGCTGCTATGCGAGCAGAAGGTGCTGCGGGAGCCGATGCTCTACCTCAGTCTCTACTTCAAGGCGCACCGCCAGTATTACTACGAGCTGCTCAACAACGTGCGCACGACCGGCGACTGGGAAGCCTGGCTCGACTTCTTTGCCGAGGCCGTGATCGTCACCGCCACCCAGGCAGTGGAGACTGCCCAGCAGCTCCTGGACCTGTCGAACCAGGACCGTGACAAGATCAGCGGCCTAGGACGGGCGGCGGCTTCCACTCTGCGGATCCACCGGGCGCTCATGGAACATCCCATCGCCACCTCGGGCTCGTTGGTGGAGAAGACCGGTATCACACCGGCGACGGTCAACAAGGCGCTCGGCCACCTGAGGCAGCTCGGCATTGTCAAGGAACTGACCGCCCAGAAACGCAACCGCCTGTTCAGCTACGCAGGCTATATCGAGATCATGAGTCGCGGCACGGAACTGCCGGCAAGGTAGGTCGGTCCGGTTTTCGGAATCGAAGCAGATTCGTTGGGAGATTGTTCCTGGTATTCACTCCCGTTGCAAACCCAGCATCCTCGTCCGGAGCCTTGAAATCGGGGGGAGAAAAGTTGTTTCCTGGGCGGGGACTTGGGGCTCGACTTGATATCACGTTCCTGAATCCAGGATTTTTTTTGCATAACATCCAGAAATAGTGATGAAAAAGTCTTGGGCAACAAATCCCATGCCGGTCATCCGCCTCTCGATTGACCAGGGCCATGCTCCTGTTAGCTGGTACGGACCAGCATGTAATTTTGTCCAATTTCTTGCGATGTTTCCCGAATGATGGCAGGGGTTTTCTTCACCGAAAACCCCATTTTTATTCAAAATACCAGGAAAAACCATGGCGGATATCGCGGAATTCATCGCCCGTTGGAGCAATTCGCACGGCTCGGAACGAGGGAACAGCCAGCGTTTCTTGACCGAATTCATTTCCGTTCTCGAACTGCCGCCGATGCCCACGGACGCGGAAACCGTTCCCGGCTACGAATTCGAGCATTCCGTTCCGTACAAGGACGATGAAAACAAGATTCATGACCTCCGCATCGATCTCTACAAGCGCGGCTGCTTTGTCCTCGAATCCAAGCAGGGCATAGAGGTCCGCGAAAAAACGCCCCTGGAACACATCGTCGCCCGGCCCGCCAAGGCGGGAACCAAGCGCGGCACCTCGGCCTGGGACCGCCTCATGGACCGCGCCTTTCACCAGGCGGAAGACTATGTGCGCCGCCTCCCCGCCAGCGAGGGCCGTCCGCCGTTCATCATCGTCATCGACGTCGGTTTTTCTTTCGATATCTACGCGGAATTTTCACGCACCGGCGGCCTTTACGCGCCCTACCCCGCGCCCGGTAAACATCGCTTCTCCCTCGCGGACCTCGCCAGGCCCGAAGTGGCGGCCATGTTCACGGCCATTTGGGATGATCCCCTTTCTCTGGACCCGTCCCGACGCTCGGCCAAGGTTACGCGCGAAATCGCCGCACACCTGGCGGAACTGGCCAAATCCCTTGAGGGCGACCATGCGCCCGACGACGTGTCCGCCTTCCTCATGCGCTGTCTGTTCACCATGTTTGCCGAAGACGTGGGGCTTTTGCCTGAAAACTGTTTCCAGAAGATTCTTGAAAACGGCCTGAGCAAGCCCGAAGGATTCGCACCCACAGCCAGTGATCTTTGGCACGCGATGAATATTGGCGGCTGGTCCGTGGCCATTCAGGACAAGCTTTTGCGCTTCAATGGCGGCATCTTCGCCGATCCCCTGGCCCTGCCCCTGAACCGCATTCAAATTGAAGTGCTGCTCAAGGCAGCCAAGGCCGATTGGCGCGAAGTGGAGCCCGCCATTTTCGGCACCTTGCTGGAACGGGCCCTTGATCCGCACGAACGGCACAAGCTCGGAGCGCATTTCACTCCCCGCGCCTACGTCGAACGTCTGGTTGCCCCGACGCTCATCACGCCCCTGCGGGAAGAATGGCGAAGCGTCCAGGCGGCAGCCGCAATGGCCGCCGAAGACGGCGACACGGGCAAGGCCTTGAAAATCGTGACCGCCTTTCAGAAAAAGCTCTGCCTGCTGCGCATTCTGGACCCGGCCTGCGGCACGGGCAATTTCCTTTATGTTTCGTTCGAACTCCTCAAGCGTCTTGAAGCCGAGGTGATCCAGGAAGAGGCCCGTTATGGCGCCCAGGGCCGCTTGCTCATGGAAGGGGCGCATGTGGACCCGCACCAGTTTTTGGGTCTTGAACTCAACTCCAGGGCCGCGCGAATCGCGGAAATGGTATTGTGGATAGGGTATCTGCAATGGCACTTCCGCACCCATGGGCACACGCCGCCGTCCGAGCCGATCATCCGCGCCTTCCGCAACATTGAATCCCGCGACGCGATCCTGGCCTTTGATAGCTGGGAGTATCGCACGGACAAGAGCGGAAAGCCTGAAATGCGCTGGGATGGCCGCAGCACCAAAACCGATCCGGTCACGGGCCGCGAAGTACCGGACCCGGAAAAGACCCTTCCGGACATGGTCTTCAAAAACCCGCGCCCGGCATCGTGGCCCGAGGCGGACTTCATTCTGGGCAATCCGCCGTTCCTGGGCGGAAGCTCCAAGCGCGGCATTCTTGGACAAGGCTATTTTGAAGCCTTGGCCAAAGCATACCCGGAACTGCCGGAATCCTGCGATCTGGTCATGTACTTACTGGTGGCACAAGGCCGCCGAGATTGTCAGGACGAAAAAAGCGGAGCGTTTCGGCTTCATCACCACCAACAGCATTTCCCAAGCCTTCAACCGCCGAATAATCGCCCTGCACTTGGATGCGGGCCTGTCCGTGACCTTCGCCATTCCGGATCATCCGTGGGTGGACAGCGCCGATGGTGCCGCCGTGCGCATCGCGTTGACGGTCGGTGCTCCTGGCCAAGAAGCCGGGGAAGTTCAAACTGTGACGCATGAAAAAGATGGATCGGACGTTGAAAGAGACGTCACTTTGTCCAGCCAATGGGGACTAATCAACGCGGATTTGACTGTGGGTGCGGATGTTTCGTCAGCGGTTACATTACAAGCAAATGAAGCATTGAGTTGTCCAGGTATGAAACTCCATGGCTCGGGCTTTATCGTCACGCCCGCTGAAGCAGAATCCCTTGGCCTTAATCACATTCCGGGCCTAGAAAAGCACATTCGCCACTACCGCAACGGACGAGACCTCACCGGAAAAAGCCGCGAGGTCATGGTCATTGACCTGTTTGGCCTCACTGAAACCGAAGTTTTGAAACGCTTTCCCACCGTTTATCAATGGGTGGCGGAACAGGTGAAACCAGAACGAGATCATAACAATCGCGCCACTTATCGAGATAACTGGTGGATCTTTGGGAAGCCTCGTCGAGAATTCCGCCCTGCCTTAGCAGGCCTTCGGCGATATATTTCAACAGTAGAAACGGCAAAACATCGCGTTTTTGTCTTCCTTGATGCCTCGATCCTGCCAGACAACAAGTTAATCAATATTGCCTTCGATGATGCCTATTTTCTTGGCATTCTCTCAAGTCGTTTGCATGTCGTTTGGGCATTAGCTACCGGTGGCCATCTTGGTGTTGGCAACGATCCGGTCTACGTAAAATCACGCTGTTTCGAAACATTCCCCTTCCCTGCCGCCGACGAATACCACCGTCAACGCATTCGTGACCTAGCCGAACGTCTCGACGCCCACCGCAAGGCCAGGCAAGCCGAACACCCAGGCCTGACCCTGACCGGCATGTACAACGCCCTGGAACGCCTCCGCTCCGGTCAACCGTTCACGCCTGCGGAAAAAAAGGCGCATGAGCAGGCCTTGGGCACCGTGCTCCTTACCCTGCACAACGAACTCGATGCCGCCGTTGCCGATGCCTACGGCTGGCCCGCCGATCTTTCCGACTCCGAAATATTGTCCCGGCTGGTGGACTTGAACACGATCCGCGCCGCCGAAGAAAAACAAGGCTTGATCCGGTGGTTGCGGCCCGAGTACCAGGCTCCGGGAAGCGCCCGTGAAGAGAAATCGCCCACCCTTCCGCTGGACACCATGCCGGGGCAAATATCCAAGCAAAAAACCGCCGAGCCGATACCCTGGCCCAAGGACGAAACTGGCCGGATCGCGATACTCCTGAAAACACTCCGCTCACTCGGCCGCGAGGCCACCACTCCAATGAAATCGCGGCCGGGATCAAAGGCGCATCCGCCGCAAAAATTGAACGCGTCGCCCAGAGCCTTGCCGTGCACGGCCTGATCCGAAAAGGTGAAAAGGGATATTTGGGCTGATACAGAGTTGTGTGAGGCAATCGATGCCAAGGGGAACGTGAATGGAACCGACTGACACCCGCCGCAAGCAGGATATGGCAAAAACGGGCGATTACCCGCACCTGCTGTCCGAAATCAAGGAGCGCATCCGCTCCGCCCAATACGAAGCCCTCAAGGCGGTCAACAAGGAACTGGTCGGCCTGTACTGGGATATCGGCCGGCTGATCGTGGAACGGCAGGCGGACGCCGAACACGGCGCGTCCATCGCAGACCAGCTATCCCAGGATCTGCGATCCGAGTTCCCCGGCATCAGCGGATTTTCCCGGCGCAACGTCTTTTACATGCGTGAGTTTTTCCTGCTCTACCGCGATGACGAGCGAGTGCAACCACTGGTTGCACAAATCGGCTGGAGCCACAATCTAGTCATCCTTCAGCGCTGCAAAGACCCGCTGGAGCGAGAGTTCTACATCCGCATGACCCGCAAGTTCGGCTGGTCCAAGAATGTCCTCATTCACCAGATCGACAACCAGAGCTACGAAAAATCCCTTTTAGGTCAGACCAATTTCGACCAGACGCTCACGCCGGAACTTCGCGCCCAGGCCAAGCTGGCGGTGAAGGACGAATACACCTTCGATTTTCTGGAACTGGGCGAGGAACACAGCGAGCGGGTGTTGGAGCGCGCGCTCATCGCCAGGATCGAGGATTTCCTCCGGGCCATGGGCGGCATGTTTGCCTTCATGGGCAGCCAGTATCGGCTGGAAGTGGATGGCAAAGAATTTTTCATCGACCTCTTGCTGTTTCACCGCCGTCTGCGCTGTCTTGTCGCCATTGAATTGAAAGTCGGCGAGTTCCTGCCAGAATTCGTCGGCAAAATGCAATTTTACCTGACGGCTCTGGACCGGCAGATCCGCCAGGAGGACGAGAAACCCTCCATCGGCATCATCCTGTGCAAGGAGAAGAACCGCACGATTGTGGAATACGCCCTGCACGACGCCAAGAAGCCCATCGGCGTGGCCACCTATGAAATCACCAAGAACCTGCCCAAGGCGCTGAAGGGCCAACTGCCGTCGCCCAAGGATATCGCCCAGTTGCTGGAAGACCTATAATGTGAGGGAAGCGATCTATGAATACGGCACTTGCGCACGGTCTGAGTAAGAAGGGCTCAGAGAGGAAGATGACATGTTGCCTTCGCATGGGCAGATCAAAGGGGCACGAATGAGTAAAAATCCGAAAAATTCCGGGAAGAATGGTCTTTCCCTCCTCCGCTCTTCGGCAGCGGAATACCTGACCTTTGTCGCGGCCACCGGCACGGATGGCGTCGAGGCGGTTTACGCCGACGAAAGCATCTGGCTGACCCAGAAAATGATGGGAACGCTTTACGATGTGGAAACCCACACCATCAACTACCACCTGAAAAAGGTGTTCTCCGACAGTGAGTTGCAAGAAGATTCAGTTATTCGAAATTTTCGAATAACTGCCGCCGATGGCAAACGCTACAACACCAAACACTACAAGCTTCCCACCATTATCGCCGTGGGCTACACCGACCGCGAAATCCTGCAGGATGCCGGTAAGGTGACTGCCGAAATTGCCAAGGCCCATGCCGAAAGCGAATTCGAAAAATACCGCATCGTACAG
>JAJBAV010000058.1 GCA_020532085.1 Candidatus Cloacimonadota bacterium
TTGATTCCGTATTGATACCGTATTGATACCGTATTGATACCGTATTGATACCGTATTGATACCGTATTGATACCGTATTGATACCGTATTGATACCGTATTGATACCGTATTGATACCGTATTGATATTGGGAGCCGGGCAGGGAATTTGCCGATTTGGGAGGGGAAAGACGCGTCCGAGAGTTTTTTTGGTTGACAGGCAGGCTGTATCTTTCATAATGGTCTGCTAACCAAAGGATAAGGATATGGATATCAAAATGACCCGGGAGTTCATCCAAAAACTCCCCAAAACCGACCTGCACGTGCACCTGGACGGCAGTGTGCGCATCGACACGATCATCGACCTGGCCAAGCAGTTCAAGATCAAGCTGCCCACCCTGGACCCGGACGAGTTGCGCGGCCTGATCGTTTGCGGCGACCACACCGTGAGCCTGGAAGACTATCTGCGCGGCTTCGGGATCGTGAACCTGGTGCTGCAAAACAAGGAAGGCCTGCGCCGCGCGGCCTACGAACTGGCCGAGGACGCCGCCAAAGAGAACGTGCGTTACATGGAAGTGCGCTATTCCCCCATCCTGCACACGGACAGGGGCCTCAAACTCACCGAGATCTCGCAGGCCGTGATCGACGGGCTCAAACAGGGCGAGCGCGATTTTGGCATTAAAACGGCCGTGATCATCTGCGGCATGCGCAACATGGACCCCACCACCTCGGTGAAACTGGCGGAACTGGCCGTGGCCTTTAAAAACAAGGGTGTGATCGGTTTCGACCTGGCCGGCGGCGAATACAACAATCCCGCCAAGGACCACAAGGAAGCCTTCGACCTCTCGCTGAAAAACAACCTCAACATCACCATCCACGCGGGCGAGGCCTACGGTCCCGACAGCATCCACCAGGCGCTGCACTATTGCGGCGCGCACCGCATCGGGCACGGCACCCGGTTGGTGGAGGACGGCGATCTGCTGAACTACGTGAACGACCACCGCATCCCTCTGGAGATCTGCATCAAGAGCAATTTCCACACCAAGGCGGTGCCCAACATCCGCAGCCACCCCATCGATTTCTATATCGATTACGGCCTCCGCGTGACCATCAACACGGACAACCGCACCATTTCCAACACCACCGTCACCGATGAATATTTGCTGGCCATCAACGAACTGAAGCTGGATTACCCCACCATCAAAAACGTGATCCTGAACGGCTTCAAGAGTGCCTTCATACCCTATAAGGAACGCGTTCGCCTGATCAACTCCATCCTCAAGGAGCTGGAGGAGATCGAGGAAAACGAGCTGAAGACCAAGGTCAAGATCAGGGAAAACCTCTAGGCATGCGCGAACTCATCCAAGCTTCCTGCACCGCGGCGGGCCGCAACCTGAAGGCCTTTCTGGCCGAAGCAGGGAATTTCGCCGCCATCGAAAACGCGGCCCGGCTGATCGCGCAGGGATTTGCCCGGGGCGGCAAGGTGATCGCCTTCGGCAACGGCGGTTCGATGTGCGACGCGATGCACTTCGCGGAAGAGCTCACGGGCCGCTTTCGTCGGGACCGCAAAGCTCTGCCCGCCATAGCTTTATCCGATCCCAGCCACCTCACCTGTGTGGGCAACGACTACGGCTTCGAGCAGGTCTTCGCCCGGGGCGTGGAAGCCTACGCCGCAGCGGGGGACGTGGTGCTGGGCCTTTCCACCAGCGGCAATTCGCCCAATGTGATCCGCGGCCTGGCCACCGCGCGGGAACTGGGCTGCCACACCATCGCCCTGCTGGGCAAGGACGGAGG
Organism: Candidatus Cloacimonadota bacterium; assembly: GCA_020532085.1. NCBI lineage: Bacteria > Pseudomonadati > Candidatus Cloacimonadota > Candidatus Cloacimonadota bacterium. The sequence goes on from JAJBAV010000058.1 coordinate 1,773, forward strand.
CCAGCTAGCCGGGACCTGCGAACTGCAGATCATCGTGCCCGGCGAACACAGCGACAGGATCCAGGAACTGCACACCCTGATCCTGCACATCATCATTGAATGCGTGGAGCGGCTGCTCTTTGGGGACGTCGCTTCCGGAGACAAAAATCCATGAAAAAAATAACCTTTACCCTGCTTCTGTTGCTGGCCGCCACCCTCGCCTGCGCCCAGGGCAACTACTACGACGCGGTGATCGACCTCAGCGGTCAGCCGCTCTACACCGCGCTGCATTCCCTGATCTCCACCAATACCAACAGCAGCTACGACGGCGCCAAGGTCTTCCTCTTTCAGCAATTGGACAACCACAACGGCTATGTGACCTGCATCTACACCGGCGAGGAACACTACGTGGGCTACAACTACACCGGCTCCAGCGATCCCAACACCGAGCACACCTACGCCCAAAGCTGGTTCAGTTCAGATGAGTCCAGCCGCAAAAAGGCCGACCTGCACCATCTTTTCCCCTCCACCATGCAGGTGAACAGCTCGCGGGGCAACTATCCGCTCTTCACGGTGGCCAATCACGCCTCCGCCAACGTTTATTACACTTACACCCCCTGGCAAAGCTTTCGGGGCCAAAGCTCCAACGGCTACACGGTGTTCGAGCCGGCCGACGAGAGCAAGGGCAACATCGCCCGCGCCCTGCTCTACTTCAACACTCGCTATTACGACAGTCTCACTCAGCAGAATGTGAACATGATCCCGGACCTGGTGCAGTGGCATTTAACCGATCCGCCCGACGCGGCTGAGATCGCCCGCAACAGCGCCATCCAGGGCTTTCAGACCAACCGCAACCCCTATGTGGACCATCCGGAATTCGTGAGCCGGATCTGGGGCGGATCCCCGGCGCAAGATGATACCGCCGCGCCGGCCGCGGAACTGAGTTTGGACCGGGTTTGGCCCAATCCCTTCGCGGAATCGACCACGCTGGCGGTACTAAGCAAGGACGCCCGCCAGGCCAGCGTTTCCGTGCATGACGTCAAAGGCCGGAAGCTGCGCTCCTGGAGCCTCATGCTGCCTGCCGGCACTTCGGAAATATCCTGGAACGGCAAGGATGAGAGGGGCCTGAAAGCCACTCCCGGAGTGTATCTGATCCGGGTGCACAGCGGCGGACAGAGCCTCGGCGCCAAAGTGCTGCTGAACTAAGATCCCCTTACATCAGGAGGCGCAAACGTCCCCGTTTGCGAAGTTCCGGAGGAACTTGTTTTCCACGCGCTCAGGTCACTTGGCAAAGCCCGGAGGTGACAGAAAATAGCGAGGGAGTGAAGAGGCCCGGGTCCCCGCGGAAAAGCGCAGCGAAGCCGTGGGGGTGGGAACGCAACCCCCTCGCTATGTTCTGTCGCCCAGCGGGCTTACGGCGCGTACCCAGGCTTTCTCGATTTGTTTATAAGGCTCTCTTTCAAACTGAGTGGGTAAATGACAGGAGAAACCCCTCGCCAGAGGGGTGCAGCACTATAGGCGGGGTGTTTCAACCCCCGTGGCAGTGGTGACCAGGCAAAAGGATGAAAACCTGCAGGTGAAGGAATTTGCGGAGCGATTAATCGCTTCGCCATAATGATCGGGGATTTAGCAACGCATCTCTGATCCGCGATGAATCACGAACCTAAGTCCTGCACCCCTCTGGCGAGGGGTTTTTCAGGGATTTGCCCGGGTACTTGTACAGGGGTTGAAACACCCCGCCTATAGTCCTGCACCCCGCGCAAGGCAGGGTTCAGGCTGCTGACAAAGGCCGTTTTTTCAGAACGGATTTGGACAAAAATATGGGGAATCCAGAAGATCAGCCACCCCGCGCAAGGCAGGGTTGTATGTCCGGGTTATGTTTCTGCGGCTGAGCAGAGTCAACGCATGGATTTGGCAACCCAAGATCAGTTGGCATGGTTCAAAACGGGTTGCCTCAGTTACCCACTTGATTTGAAACAGAGCTTGTTTTAACACATTCTCCCCCAAACACTTCTTAGAAATTAGCAATCTATCATATAGACTGCTAATAAACTTCTTGACATCTCTTTGGCCCCGGCTATTTTGTCCTTGAAAGGAGGTGCCATGAACGCACAAAAATTTACGCTCAAGAGCCAGGAGGCCCTGCAGGCGATGCAGGCCCTGGCCGAAGAATACGGACATCAGGAGATCCGGGACCTGCATTTGCTGGCCGCGCTGCTGCGGCAGGGCGATTCACTGGTGCTGCCGGCGCTGCAGAAGCTGGAGGTGAACGTCTCATCGCTAACCGGCGAGGTGGAAAATGCCCTGAAGCAACTCCCCCGGGTGAGCGGCTCCCAGGTCTATCTTTCCCAGGAAGTTCTGGAGGTTCTGCACCAGGCGGAGCGCGATGCCGACCGGCTGCAGGACGATTACATCAGCCTGGAGCATCTGCTGCTGGCGCTGCTGGCCAAGGGCATAGAGGCCGGCCAACTGCTCAAGGCCGCGGGGGCCAGCCCGGACAAGTTATTGCTTGCCCTGAAAGAACTTAGGGGCAATCAGCGGGTGACGGACCAGAACCCCGAAGCCAAATTCCAGGCCCTGGAAAAATACGCTCGCAACCTCACCCGCCTGGCCCGGCAGGAAAAGCTGGACCCAGTGATCGGGCGCGACGATGAGATCCGCCGCAGCGTGCAGATCCTTTCCCGCCGCCGCAAGAACAACCCCATTCTGATCGGCGAGCCGGGGGTGGGCAAAACCGCCATCGTGGAAGGCCTGGCCCGCCGCGTGGTGGCTCGTGACGTGCCGGAAAACCTGAAGGACAAGGAAATTTTGGAACTGGACATGGCGGCGCTGCTGGCCGGGGCGAAGTTCCGCGGCGAGTTTGAGGAACGCCTCAAAGCAGTGCTGGCCGAGGTGGAAAAATCCGACGGCCAGATCATCCTTTTCATCGACGAGATCCACACCGTGGTGGGGGCCGGGGCCGCCGAGGGCGCGGTGGACGCCTCGAACATGCTCAAACCCGCTTTGGCACGGGGTTCGCTGCACTGCATCGGCGCCACCACCATCTCTGAATACCGCAAGCACATCGAGAAGGACCCCGCCCTCGAACGCCGCTTCCAGCCTGTGCTGGTGCAGGAACCCAGCGTGGAGGACACCATCTCCATCCTGCGCGGCATCCGCGAGAAATATGAGGTGCACCACGGCGTTCAGATCACCGACACAGCGCTGGTTTCCGCCGCCGTGATGAGCGACCGCTACATCGCTGACCGTTTTTTGCCGGACAAGGCCATCGACCTCATCGACGAGGCCTGCGCCAAACTGCGCATGGAGATAGACAGCCTGCCCAGCGAACTGGACGAGATCGAACGCAAGCTGCGCCAGCTGGAGATCGAGCGCCTCTCGTTGGCCAAGGAGGAGGACGCGCTGTCCAAACAGCGGCTGGAAAAAGTGGCGGCTGAGATCGCGCAACTGGGAGAGGGGCAGAAAGCCCTGCGCCTGCGCTGGGAGAATGAGAAGAAAGGCTTTGAACGCAGCCGTGAACTGCGGGCTGAGATCGACTCCCTCAAGAGCCAGGCCGACAAGGCTGAGCGCGAAGGTGACCTGGAAACAGTTTCCAAACTGCGTTACGGCAGCATCAAGGAAAAGGAAAAAGAACTGGCTGAACTCACCCAAAGCCATGCTCAAACCGAAGCCGTTGATCCGCTGGTCAAGGAAAAGGTGGACGAGGAACTGATCGCGGAAGTGGTTTCCAAATGGACCAACATCCCGGTGTCCAAACTGGTGCAGAGCGAGATGAGCAAGTTGCTGGGGCTGGAGGAGATACTGGCCCGGCGGGTGATCGGCCAAAGGGAAGGGATCACCGCCCTGGCCAACGCCATCCGCCGTTCCCGCAGCGGCCTCAGCGACAGCAACCGGCCCATCGGCTCCTTCATCTTTCTGGGCCCTACCGGAGTGGGCAAAACGGAACTGGCCAAGACCCTCGCCGCCTACCTCTTCGACACCGAAAAAGCCATGCTGCGCCTGGACATGAGCGAATTCATGGAGAAACACTCGGTGGCCCGGCTCATCGGCGCTCCCCCCGGCTATGTGGGTTACGACGAAGGCGGCTACCTCACCGAAGGCGTGCGGCGCCGTCCCTACAGCGTGATCCTCTTTGATGAGATCGAAAAAGCGCATCCGGACGTGTTCAACATCCTGCTGCAGATCCTCGACGACGGCCGGCTCACCGACGGCAAGGGCCGCACCGTGGATTTCCGCCACAGCGTGATCATCATGACCTCGAACATCGGCTCGCAGGAGATCTATGAAGCCAGCGACCTCGAAGCCCTCCGGCCCCGGCTGCTGGGCACCCTCAAGCAGTATTTCCGGCCGGAATTCCTGAACCGCCTGGACGACATCATCATCTTCCACCGCCTCAGCCAGGCCAACATCCGCGAGATCGTGAAGATCCAGCTGGGCCAGTTGGCAGACCGGGTGCGGGAAAAAGGCATTGAACTAAGCTGGACGGAGGCCCTGGTGGACCACATCGCCAGCGCCGGCTACGATCCCCAGTTCGGTGCCCGGCCCCTCAAACTCCTGATCCAGAAAGACCTGGAGGATGCCATGGCCAGGGCCGTGCTGAGCGGACAAGCCGGACAGCAGATGAAACTGGATCATCAGAACGGTGAAGTGATCATCACCTAAGCGCTACACGAAAAGACATGCCGCCCCGAAAGCAACGCTGGGCGGTATTTTTTCGGTAGATAACACCGGGGAAGAAGAGCCCGTGGGGCGTAGGCTATTGACAAACTGTCATGTGGCCAAATGCCTGTACCTGAGAGTGCGGGTCAAATAGCCGCAACTGAAGAGACTATCTGATAACGATCAGTTTGTTTGTGCCTGTATGCCTTCCCGACTCATAAACCCGGTATAGGTACAGGCCGGATTCCACCCTTTTTCCATGTCTGTCCTTCAGATCCCAAACCACCTGATCTCTAGCCGGGACAGACAGCGTGTTGATCAATTGCCCCTTGAGATTGTAAATCTTGATGCTTACTTGGGCTGAGTCAGTCTTCCCAGTTTTGAAGCAAACATGGTTTTGGCAAGGATTGGGGAAAACATCGATAACCCGGCCTGGCACTGAAGCAAAGTCCTCATTTTCTGAAGCGGGCTCATCCAGGAAGTTGCCATTGCCGTCATTGAACAGGATGCTCATTCTGGTGCTTGTTCCCACGTGATAACCAGCATACACCAAATCCAAGGTATTATTACCATCAAGATCTGAACTGCTTACAATAGATGAATCCCATATACCGAATTCCATGATTTGGGGCTCACTGAAAGTACTATCATGTTGATTATAAACCAAATACAGGTTGTTCCACCACGGATCTTCAGGTATGACCATTGTATAAACCAGGTCAGGAAAAACATCGCCATTGAAATCGGATATGTGAACAATACACGCAGCATCAGGAAAAGAATATTCATCAGAATCAGTATATGTTCCGTCTCCATTGTTCAGTTTGATCTTATACGGTGCCGAAAAACCTGCTATGCCTGTGTACATATGAAGCAGAATGTCATTGAAGCCGTCATTGTTGAAGTCCTCAATAAAACAAAAATTGTAGTAAGAGCTCCACTGAGAATCATCTATCAAAGTCTCCTGATACTGATTCTGCACTTTATGATACTGATACACGCCTGTGGTAGTGCAGAGAATCACTTCACACCAATTGTCTCCATCCATATGTCCCACCGCATAGGTCGAGATCCGTCTGTCGGTGGTGGTAACATAAGTGTCGGTAAACACGCCTTGTCCGTTATTCCTGCAAATACCGAAACTTCCGCCATCGGAGGGCTGATTGCGTTTACAGAATACCGCGTCCATATCATTGTCGTTATCGGCATCGATCAGGGAAATGTATTCGTAGGGAAAATGGGTGAAGCTGTGGATGATCGTATAGTCGTCCGTGATGACACCGTTCACATTGGCATAGTATAATGCTCTGGGGATGTCATTGATGCGGCCCTGGGTTATCAGTTCCGGATGATCATCTCCGGACAGATCCACGAAACTGATCTGTTTCATTAAATCATAAACCGGATAGTCCACCCTGGTGAAGTTACAGCTTCCGTCATTATAGAAAACAAGAATCGTATCAATGCCTGTAACGGGACATCCCAGGATCACATCCTTGTCGCCATCCAGGTCAAAATCGACTATACTCGCATGGGTGGCGGAATACGGCAACTCAAACACGAGACAGTGCGCCCCGCCAACCCCAAGCAGCAGTAGCGCCGCCAATATCTGATATCTCAATTTCATGCCTTTGCCTCGATTGCTTTTTGCAAGCTGTTTATACTGTCTCCCAAGCGCTTGTTCTCAGGTTGGTTGAGGACATTTGTTCTGCCTTTGAACTCACACTCTCATTATGGTCAATGTTCTGATGGCATTGTTTTCACGCTTGCCATTTTCGTCAACTTTATTTGAGGTTTCCGTGATCTGATTTGCGTTTTTCTCTGGCTCCTTATGATGCCACCTATAAACCGCGACCTTTTCGCATGAGCAGTCGCAGTTCTTATCCACTTCATCACTACTGAGATTCTGTCGCCCTCCGGGCTTGTACCGGGCTGAAAACATCATCAAGTCTCTTGGTGGCGTTTTTTAAGGCATCCCCCCAAAAAAGTGAGTGTCAGGAATTGCAGTAGTCCCTATAACAAGAGAGTATGGCATTATTTTGTCCACCGATTTGTGATTTCCGGAGCCATTTGGCCATTTGTCCTCAAAGT
>JAJBAV010000059.1 GCA_020532085.1 Candidatus Cloacimonadota bacterium
ATGCCAACAACCAGCCTGTCTCCAGCGGCGTCTATTTCTACAAGATGTTCGCCGGCAAGTACAGCAGCACCAAAAAGATGATCCTGATGAAGTAATTCCTCAGGTCGATAAGACTCCCGCCCCGGAAAGGTTTCGCCCTCCGGGGCTTTTTTTTTGGCTTGCAACCCCCCGTTTTTCTCATACGCACGTTTATAGAGGCGGATAAATCCGCGGTGTCATTCCGGACGCAGGTGCTTCAGCGCCGGAGATCCGGAATCCAGACGGTTCGGCTAATGCCCTGAAAGGGTGTCGATGCAGACTGCGTCTGGATCGACCCCGCCACCCCGGAATGACAGGCGCGGCGCCGATCCCCGAAAAAAATATTTCCAAACCTGGCGTTTTGTTACTCACTATCAATAGGGGGATGTATTTGAAATGTGAAAATCATCCTCTGTCTCAGCGCATAGTGTGAAATGGCCTGTGAAAATGGTTTCAGGGACGCGAAGGTCAGTTGTGGATGCTTTTGGAAGCTATGGGCGGCTTCGGCTGCTCAAATAACACAAAAGGAGGTACCATGAAAGTACCCGAAAAACAAATGCCGCTTCAGGAAAGCGGTGTCCCAAACTCCCGGGAGGCGGGGGACGAGGTCCCCAAAGCCTGGGATGAACAACTGACAAGCGTAACTCCGTATTCGAAACTACCCGTTCGAAGCAAAGCGGAGCTGGAGTCCGAAGAGCTCCTCGATCTCTTCGGCAAACCGCGGCCGGTGGCTCTCAATGAACGCTACCTGCCGCCGGTGATGGATGAGTACCTCGAACTCACCAAACCCTGTACAGACGCCAAACCGGGAATGCTGCTGACTGCCTGGCTGCCTTTCGCGGCGGTGAATCTGGGCAATCGGGTGTACATGCTCAACAAGCATGTGAGGGTCTATCCCAACATCTGGAGTTGCCTGATCGGCCGCAGCGGGATCAGTCGGAAGTCCACCGCGCTCCAGTTCGCCGGCTACAGTGTTCAGCCCTACGAAAGTACGCTGGACGACCTCACGGCCGTCGAGTACGAGCGCCAGACGCTGCTCATGAACGGCATCACCCTGTCCAAGCTGCTCAGCTATCTGTCTGAAAATCCCTGCCGCCTCTTCGTCCACAACGAGATCGGCGGCTGGCTGGCGGAGATGAACAAAAGCTACAACGCCAGCTACAAACAGACGGTGACGGAGCTCTACGACGGGGTGAACCGCACGGTGTCCAACCGCGAAAGGTTCGAGCGCGTGCGCAAGCCCGCCCTGTCCATCGCGGCAGCCACAACAGAGGGATGGCTCTACAAGAACGTGGGGGACAGCGCCGACCTGTTGTCCGGCTTCCTCCAGCGCTTCCTCTTCTACAACGCGGGAGAGATCGAGCTCGCGGACATCGACCTCAACCTCGGCGCGGAATATGACCTCGCCGAAGTTCTGGAAGTCTTTGAGCGAAAATACTTCCGCCTGTGGAGGGCCATCCCCGGCCACCAACTGCTGCGTCTCTCGGACGACGCCAGGGAGTTCCGCGACCTCGAATACGCCCGGCTCTATGCCCGCGTCTTCAGCCGCAACAACGATGCCCTGCTGAGCTACTTCACCAGGATCTACGACGGATACTGGTTCAAGTTCTGCGTCATCGACACCCTGGCCGAGAATGCCTCCGGGCTGCGCAACGCCCTGGAATACAACCAGGTGGGCGAATTCTTCGCCGATGAGCTGCGCGTGGGATCGGAGGCCGCCATCAGGGCCATGGAGCTGTGCAACTTCTACTTGCGCAACACAATCCCGCTCCTGAGAATGCTGGAAGACCAGGACAAACTGGCCCCCGAACGCCGGCTGGTGGAACTCATCGTCCACAAATACGGAGGACAGGCGCCCCACACCAAACTCATGAACAGCGCCCACATGACCAAGCGCGAGTTCATGGCTGCCGTGGAAACCCTCATCGAACGTGAGGCGGTGAAGGTGGAAACCTACACGTCGTCCAAAAACAGGCCAGGCAGGATGTATGTCATCCATCCCGCCATCCTGGAATCGTGGAGGCCGAACCATGAAGGTACTCCATAACCTAACACACAAGGAGGGGAGGGCATGTCCCTCCCCTTATCTTTGTGGCTCAAGTTCATTTTGGTGGGTAAACCAGAGAGCCGTTTCCGTCATTCCGGGGAGGGGCTCGGCGTTTTTTCTCCCGACCCAGCTCCGGCATGTCATTCCGGAACGTCTGGATTCCGGGCGCGACTTTGTCGTCCCGGAATGACGTAGCGGTGGAGTATTCGGGTGAGAACATCCGGAATGACGCAACGGTGATGTATTCAGGTGAGAACGCCCGAAATGCAGCTTAGGCTGTCCTCACTCGATTTGAAAGAGAGCTGGATTTTGGGTTTGGAAACACTGGGCGGTTCCTATTCTGGATCCTATCAGAACCCTTTAGCAGAGCGGTTTTAGGGTATATAAAGCACAAAAAAAGCCTTCTCCTCCCTCCCCGGCGGAAGGGCTGACAAGGTAGAGTGTATATAGCCGCTAATGCTATATCTTATTAATCTATATATAGTTATATTATATATTTATTATATTATTATATATTTTACTATTACTATATAGATACAAGCTCAGCATCCTCACTTTTCACTTCCTCCAGCGTGTCCTGGATCCTGGCCATGAGTCCAGGTCCTGGATCAGGTTCCAGGGTCTGGGGTAGGTTCCAAGATCTGGGGTCAGGGTAGAAAAAACCTCTGTTTTCAGCCTTCCGGCGGCGGGGGAGGAGAGGCCGATTTCTGTGCTTTATATACCCTAAACCCTCTCTGCTAAAGGGTTCTGATAGGATTCAAGATAGGAACCGGCAAAATGCTATCAAAAATCAAATTGAGATGGCATCCCCTCTCCGGAAGGTCGACGTCCCCGTCGACCACAAAAATGGAGTGGCAGACGTCCCCGTCTGCTGTCCTCCGGACAAACCAATCCAGGCCTTGCGGGAATAGCCAAACCGATACCAGGCAAATGCGGGGTCGCTCCAGACGCTGTCTGGACCGACACCCTTCCAGGGCATTACCCGGACCGTCTGGATTCCGGGCCCGACTGCGTCGTCCCGGAATGACGTAACCGCAGCGTATGCAAATGGACTCCACGGAAGGTCGACGTCCCCGTCGACCACAAAAATGGAGCGGCAGACGTTTCCATCGTAACAAACGGAGCGGCAGACGACATCGTCGATAACAAAATGGAGTGGCAGACGTCCCCGCCATTCACCCCTCGAACTCGCTGTGCTCGTCCGCGAGGACCCCGAGCCAAGGCCCGGAGGGACTTTCAGAACCCAAACCCAAGCCCCCGCGGGAAAAGACGGAAGGCGGTGGCTTCAGCCACCGTTCTTTGGCCTCAGCGGCGAGGGAGAGACGATCTCCGGCGGTTTCAACCGCCGGCTGACGCCATCCTCCTGTATCCAGTGAAAAGGCCGTAAACGCGACCTCCGGAGGCCGTAGAGGGCGTCTCACTGGGTGTTATGCCGGTGCTTGAAAGCACCGGACATCGTCTTTTTGGGGGCCGGTTCCCGGGCGGTGAACGGTGGCTGAAGCCACCGGCTCCCGTCTGCTGTCCTCCGGACAAACCAATCCAGGCCTTGCGGGAATAGCCAAACCGATACCAGGCAAATGCGGGGTCGCTCCAGACGCTGTCTGGACCGACACCCTTCCAGGGCATTACCCGGACCGTCTGGATTCCGGGCCCGACTGCGTCGTCCCGGAATGACGTAACCGCAGCGTATGCAAATGGACTCCACGGAAGGTCGACGTCCCCGTCGACCACAAAAATGGAGCGGCAGACGTTTCCATCGTAACAAACGGAGCGGCAGACGACATCGTCGATAACAAAATGGAGTGGCAGACGTCCCCGCCATTCACCCCTCGAACTCGCTGTGCTCGTCCGCGAGGACCCCGAGCCAAGGCACGGAGGGCCTTTCAGAACCGAAACCCAAGCCTGCGCGGGAAAAGACGGAAGGCGGTGGCTTCAGCCACCGTTCTTTGGCCTCAGCGGCGAGGGAGAGACGATCTCCGGCGGTTTCAACCGCCGGCTGACGCCATCCTCCTGTATCCGGTGAAAAGGCCGTAAACGCGACCTCCGGAGGCCGTGGAGGGCGAATCACCGGGTGTATTGCCGGTGCTTGAAAGCACCGGACATCGTCTTTTTGGGGGACGGTCCCCGGGCGGTGAACGGTGGCTGAAGCCACCGGCTCCCGTCTGCTGTCCTCCGGACAAACGAACCCCGCCCTTGCGGGAATAGCCAAACCGATACCAGGAAAATGCGGGAAAAGCCAAACCGATACCAGGCAAATGCGGGAAAAGCCAAACCGATACCAGGCAAATGCGGGAAAAGCCAAACCGATACCAGGCAAATGCGGGGTCGCTCCAGACGCTGTCTGGACCGACACCCTTCCAGGGCATTACCCGGACCGTCTGGATTCCGGGCCCGACTGCGTCGTCCCGGAATGACGTAAGCGCAGCGTATTCAAATGGACTCAACGGAAGGTCGACGTCCCTGTCGACCACAAAAATGGAGTGGCAGACGTTTCCATCGTAACAAACGGAGCGGCAGACGTCCCCGTCTGCCAAGGCCCGGAGAGCCTTTCAGAACCCAAACCCAAGCCCCCGCGGGGCTTCACAGACGGAGACGTCTGTGACTCCTGTGAGGCGCCAAACCTCCGCCCCGCCACCACTCCAAGACCTCAAAACACCCCCCAAGCCGCATCCCACTCACTTCCCCATGACTTCCCCCTGACTTCCCGCCCGACCGGCGGGAACTCAGCGGGAGGTTAGCGGGAGGCATATGGGAGAGGGTAAAGGGCGAAAGACGGTGAAAAACATAAATAGTGCAACGATATGTATAACAATAGTATGAATACATTCCGGTGAATCAGCCAAAAAAATCTTGACATGATTGTGGGAAACCCAGTGGTTGGAAACCAAGTGAAGAAGTGAGTCAAGAGAGGCAAACATGAAGAAAACACTGACAACCGCCGTCCTGGTGGCGGCGCTATTCACTGGTTTGGCGGCCTATCCGGCCATCAACGGCTGGGAGCTTTTGGAGCTGAAGGGAAGGGTGAAACAAGCCACTTTCTGGGCGGACAGCAGCGCCCGCTACCATTTTGACCCCGAGGGGCTGATCACCCGCAAGGAGACATTCACCCCCGTTTACAACGAAGATGACGTGGTGATGGAAAACATGAAGAGCGTTCACGATTTCAGCTACGAAAAGGGCGACGCCGGCGAGGTGACCCTGATGCTGCGCAGCCGGGACGGGGAGATCGAGGAGGCCACGGAGTTTTTCTACGATCCGGCCGGCCGGCTGGCCCGCTCCTTCACCACCACCCATTGCGGCCTTTGGGGTCCGCCCCACGAAGCGCCGCTATACCGCGAAGCCTGGTGGGACACCGCCGGAAACAAGATCTGCGAACTGGCATACCAGCGCAACCAGCTCTCTTATCTCCAAACCTGGGAATACGACGGCCGGGGCCTGCTGATCCGCAGATCGGCGTTCGGGGGGTTGTTCATGAACCTGACTGAACAGGACGAATATGAGTACAATTGGCGCCACCTGGTGGGCAAAGCCACCCACAGAAGCGGCAAGGGGCTGGAATATGTGGAGATCAGAACCTACGATTACGACAACGAAGGCCGGGTGGCCCAAATGTGGTTCGACAACGGCCATAAGGATTATGAAAGCCTCACGCAGTACGAGTACGCGATAAACGGCTCCGAGCAAACCACCTACGAAAAGCACTTCGACGCAGACGGAAAGCTGAGAGAGGAAGAAAGCATTTACGAAAAATTCGACGCCCAGGGCAACCTTCTGGAGTGGGAGGGCTATCCCAATCCCCATTATTGCGATTACATCTATTATGGGGATTAAAGCCGGGATGACAACAGGCTTCAGAGCTTCACGGCAGTAACACTGCAGTAGGCGCGGCCGATCAATCCAGCAAAATGATCTTTTTGGTGACCGCTCCGGCAGACGCTGTGAGGCGGAGGAAGTAGACGCCGGAGGGCAAACCCGACAGGGGCAAATCCAGCTGGTGTTCGCCGGGGCCTAGTTCGCGGGAAAAGAGGCGCTGTCCGCGCAGGTTGTAAAGGGCGAGGGAACCGGAAGCGTCGGAGGGCAGAAAGGCTTTGGCGAAAGCAATTTCTCCACAACGGAGGGGGTTGGGAAAAACGCCGGAAAGCCAGGCCTGATCGCCAATGGTGGGGGAAAGGTGATCATCCGTCCAGGTGCCGTCGGCGCTGATTTTGGCCGCGAAGATGTCGTCGCCGCTGACGGCGGTCACCTGGATCGGCCCGAAAGCGGCCAGCAGGCCGAAGGTCCCGGTCACGCGGCAGGAGCCGTCGGATACCGCGGCCGCGCCTCTGGCCCAGTCCCAGCCTTCGCCCCCGGCGCTTTTCGCCCACATCCAGTCGCCAGCGTCGCTGATCTTGGCCACGTAGAGTTCGGCTTCCATCCCGGTGAGGTTGGTTCCACCGAAAGCTGCGGGGCTGTTGAAATATCCGGTGATGAAGGCGTTTCCGGCGGGGTTTGCAGCCACGCCATAGCTGAAATCGTGGCTGGGTCCACCGCCGCTATTCGCCCAAAGCCAGTTGCCCTCAGGATCCAATTTGGCCACAAAGACATCCGCCATACCTGGTCCGGTGAGGTTTTGAGCGCCGAAAGCGGCGGTTCCCACAAAGAATCCCGTTACAAAAGAGTTTCCGGCGGGATCGACGCTGATCCCCCAGGCCTGGTCTTCCTCCGCTCCTCCGGCGCTGGCGGCCCAGAGCCATTCCCCAGAGGGGGAAAGCTTGGCCACGAAGATATCCCGGTCGCCCTGGTTGTCCAGATTGGTGGCGCCAAAGTTGGGGCTGCCAAGGAAATAGCCTGTGATGTAGCTGTTTCCGGCGGGATCGGCGGAAATCCCCTTACTGCCGTTGGTGCCAACAGCCCCCGCGTGGGTAACCCAGGTCCACTCAGCGGTCTGAGCCGCCAAAACTGGGGCTGAAACAAGATAAACAATGATCGCCGCAAATCTGACGACAGAGTTCAGCATCGCGACCTCCCATGCTTCAAGATTTAAAAAGCAATGTCACAGATGTCACCATCAGATGTCAAGGGAAATCTTGACAGGCCTCCCACCCGCGAAACTTATCACATCGATCCACGGCGCGAAAACGCTTCAGAGCTTCACGGCGGTAACGCGGTAGAAGGCACGCTCCAGTGTAATGTGTCACTGAAAACTTCAAATTCTTATCACTTGGACAAGTGACGCTACCGCATTGTCTATAAATGGGATATGGGAGGTGAATCAGTTCTGTGTTGGGCTTGGACACTCCTATTGGATATGGACTTTTCTATCATCAAAAACTTCAAATCCGGTCACTATACTGATTTACGTGGACATTTACTGGAACAAAGCAAGTTCCAAGTTTCTGGGCGTAACCATCTATAATGAAATAAGATAGAAAGTCAGCAACACTTGGTGTTTTAGGCTTGGAAACCATCGGACTTGGACATTTGAAGTTTTCGGTGATCCAATTTGAAGTTTTCACTGACACATTACAAGAGATTCCGCCTTTTTCTACATTATCCCCAACACTGATATCTATACATGAATAAAAATCAAACGATTTGATATTCTGCTTGACATCATGCCATAGTTCTGACCAGTTGACTCAACTTGTATTGAATATACTGGAGGATCGTAAGGACATGTTTAAAGAGGTATTGCACTTTCTGGTGTTTCTATTGGCGTTCGTAGGATTAACTGCCCAAACACCAGTATGGCAATGGGCAGTTAAGGCTGGCAGTAGCGAAAATGACGAAGGGTATGCAATTGCCCTCGACAGTCTAGGTAATCAATACATAACTGGTGAGTTTAGTTGGATTATTGGTTTTGGCACCACGATGCTGACATCCGCTGGAGACAATGATATCATCGTCGCCAAACTGGATTCCAGCGGAAACTGGCTGTGGGCTGTTCGGGCAGGTGGAACAAGTGGGGACTCTGGCTCAGGTGTCTCCGTGGACGAATTTGGTTGTGTGATTGTTACCGGGCATTATAACGGTAACGCAGATTTCGGCCCCTTTATGCTGGCATCAAACGGGATAACAAGTTTCTTTGTCGCTAAACTGGATTCCGCTGGCAACTGGCTATGGGCTGTCCGGGCGGACGGGATATCCGAGGATATAGAAGGCATCCCCCCAAAAAAGTGAGTGTCAGGAATTGCAGTAGTCCCTATAACAAGAGAGTATGGCATTATTTTGTCCACCGATTTGTGATTTCCGGAGCCATTTGGCCATTTGTCCTCAAAGTTCGA
>JAJBAV010000060.1 GCA_020532085.1 Candidatus Cloacimonadota bacterium
GCCCGATTCCAGCGCCTCGGCCAGTTGCCGCGAATCCTCGTCGATCTTCTGCACCACCCCCTGACGGTGGTCGAACTGATAGATGGTGTTCTGCAACTGGCGGTCGAGCACCACCCGGTCGGTGATCACCACCACGCTGTCGAAAATGCGCTCGTCCTGCTCGTTGTGCAGAGAGGAGAGCCGGTGCGCCAGCCAGCCGATGGTGTTGCTCTTGCCGCTGCCTGCGGAGTGTTCCACCAGGTAGTTATGGCCGACGCCCTCGCTGCCCGCCGCCGTCACCATCTGGCGTACCGCCTGCAACTGGTGGTAGCGGGGGAAGATCATCGTCTCCTTGCGCACCTTCTTGCCTTCGTCGCTGACCTTCTCGTCAATGTCGAGATGAAGGAACCGCGCCAGCAGATCCAGCAGGCTGTCACGCTGCAACACCTCTTCCCAGAGGTAGGCGGTCTTGTAGTTGCGGCCGTCTTTATCCGGCGGATTGCCCGCACCGCCATCCCAGCCCTTGTTGAAGGGGAGAAAATGGGTGCTGGTTCCGGCCAGGCGCGTGGTCATGTGGGCCTCTTCGGTATCCACGGCGAAATGCACCAGAGTGCGTTTGGTGAACAGGAAGACCGGTTCGCGCGGGTCGCGGTCATGGCGATATTGATGAATGGCGTTGGCCGCCGTCTGACCGGAGAGGGGATTTTTCAGCTCCAGGGTCACCACCGGAATGCCGTTGACCGACAACACCACATCCAGCGATTTCTTGTTTTTACTACTGAAGTATAGCTGCCGGGTAATCCCCAACCGGTTGGCACGGTAGCGCGCCGCAAGCTCGGGGTTGAGGCCGTGGGCCGGGCGGAAAAAGGCAATGCGCAGGGTCTTGCCGAAGCACTTGAAGCCGTGACGCAGCGTGGTCAGCGCGCCGTGTGTGTCCAGCCATTTGCAGAGCGCCTGCAACACCCGTTCGCCGGTCTCCGCGCCGTGCAGGGCCTCCAGCTTTTCCCAAATCTTGCTTTGGGTTTCGCGGATAAAGATCAGCGCCTCGTCGGAGAATATGGCCCGTTCGGTGTCGAAAGCGCCTGAGGCGAGTTTGCAGTAACCGTCATTCAGCAAGACCGCTTCGATGGCGGTTTCAAAGGCGGCTTCGGAGGTTTGTTTCATTGTCCGCCCCCCAGAACAAACTTGGCCCTTTCCCGCCGCAGCATTTCATACGGCGTCATGAAGCGCAGGTCGAGGCCAATGCAGGCGTTGGGGATCTTGATCCGTTTGGTGGAGTTGGCGGGAACCTCATGGGTCACTACCACGTGACTTCCCGCAAGGGCATGGGCGACAAGGTAAAAGTCGGCAACCTGCAAAAAGGTGTTGATTGCCGCAGGTTCGTAGTTCTGGCTCGTGGCCCAGATACTCACCCTGCCGAATTGGGCGGCGGTGGCCGTATCGGTTTTCAGAAAAAGGCCGTTGCCGTTATTCCGCATCCACTTGGTAAGCTCGTCCGCACCTGCGTTGATCTCATCGGCCACTTTATCGATGCTGAATACCTTGTCAGCATGATTATTCTCTACTATCCATTCCCAGAATGCAGGGCAAAAATCCAGTCCGTAATGGAGATTTTTGGCCTGAATGAACACATTGGCATCAAGGAGGTAGCTCATAGCATTACCCCCAGCTCGCGCGCCGCTTCATAAAAGGTCGACGTTTTGCGCACTCCGAGCATGCGGAAGGCATCCTGAAACAGGGTCTGCCCCTCCAGAGTGCTGGAAAGGATCGCCCGGGCGAAGAGTTTGCCGGTACGCGCGCCGAGGGTGCGATAAAAATCACCGCTGCCGCTTCCGCCTCGATCCAGTCCCCGGATTCTCTCCACCTCTTGCCGGTAGCACCGCCACAGGGTGGCCTGATCAATAAAGCCCGCATCGAACAGGCGGCGCAAGGCAACCAAAGTGCTTACCTTGAACAGACGGGCCAGACGTTGAATTTCCGCAGCCACTGATGAGTCAGGTTCATACACCTGGCGCAGTTCATCCAGCGGCACCAACAGTTCAGCGGCCACCTGGTTGCACCAGCGTTCAATCCGCTGCCCTGGTACACTGCCTGCCTCCGGATCAGACACCCCGCTTTCTCCCAGCCAGATATGAGCCAGCTCATGGGCCAGGGTAAACATCTGGGCCGCCTTGCTGTCGGCGCCATTGAGGTAGATCAGCGGCGCCAAGTCGTCGGCCAGGGCAAAGCCACGAAATTCATCCACGTTCAGTTTACGGTGGCTGTTGCTGCCGACGATGGAACTGGCCATCACCAGCACGCCGGCTTCCTCTGCCTTGGCGATGAGTTGGCGCAGGGCATCCGTCCAGGTCGGTAGCCGCTGCCGTTCAGCTATGGAAAGCGCCAAGGTCTGCCGCATTGATTCGGCCACCTGTTCAGGGATGGCCGCAACGGTTGCGCTGCCGACAAAGACCAGCCGGGGCAGACCGTGCATACGGGCATAGTCGCGGAACCACTCCTGCCTCTGCTGACAGAGATAGAGAGTATCCAGCAAGGCGCTGCTGGGTTCAAGCATTGCCTCATCACGCAGGGTGCGAAAGTCTGGCACCGGCAGTGTGAGTTCCGGCGGTTCGGGCAAGAAGAAATAACCGATTGGGGTGTGGGTGAGCCGGGCAAAGTTCTCCAGTTGCTTCAAGGACGGTTGCGCTTCACCGGTAAGCCATAGCGGCCATTTGCGAAACCGTTTTTCCAGCATGGCGTCGGAGAGCCAGGCCCTATCCGCAGCCCAGCGCAAAACCGGAATGGAGGCGGGAACGGTGTTCATGGGAGCATCTCCTCGGCTGGAATTTTCCCTGTCACGGCGGCGGTAATCAGGGCAGCGCGGCGTTCTTTAGCAAGATCAACCGATATGAGTAATTGATCGGCAAGCTTGCGAGTCTTGACGTGGCCTATCTCAACTTGAGAAACGATAGATCTCTGTTCGTCAATCGGAGGATAAGGGATGCGAAAATGGCCAAGCATCTCAGTATTGAGATTGTCCATTGTTGAGCCTACTGACTCAACAGTTAAACGCTTTGCTGCGTTTGTTCCATTGAAAATTAAAGCTAGATATTTTGGGTTAATCTGGCGCTGGTCGCAGCGAACGCGAAGGCTACCCGTACCACATAACCAACCTACTTGGGACGCTTCAACAACACCGCATCGACCAAGTTCGCCGCGCCGCCCAAAAACAACATCACCTTCCCTTAGCTTATGTACGCTTAGACGATCAGCCGTTTCATCGTCTACGGATATGCCATAGTCAGGGGTAATCTTATTGTCTTTTAAATGGGCCGGATTGATAACGGGTATCCCATTGTCAATGTACTCTTCAGCGTGAAGTTGTGAACCAAACGGGCCGGTCTGCAATGATGGACAAGCAAATCTCACTTGGAGCACCTCCCAATGCGCCGGGATATTCCCCAGCCAGTTGAGACCGGAGGGTTTGAGGGGGGCGGCTGGGTCGAGGCCGCGGGTGACGGTGCGGCTTATGAGGGCGGCGCGCTTTTCTTCCAGCAGGGCCAGCATCTTTTCCTTTTCCGCCACCAGCGCATCGATGCGCGCGGTTTCGCGGTCGAGGTAGTCGGCGATCAGGCGTTGGGTTTCTTCCTCAGGACAAGGCAAGTGATGTTGGCGTAGTAGGTCAGGCGATACGCGCTTGAGGCCTCCGGCACCCGTCATTGAAGCCTCGCCCTCCTGCTTGAATGTCAAAGACTGTAAGTAGTAGAAGAGAAATTTTCGATTGACCGTCTTGGGCCTTATGACAAAAAGCTCTGAGCTCCCGAACCCCTTACCCCCTTCAAGATTTTGAGCGACAGCAATGTTGCCGTTTTCAAAACAAGGCGTGACTTTGGCAAGAACAATATCGCCCTCTTCGAAGGCATTGTAAGAAGATACGTACTTGGAAAACTTGTCGGTATTCGGAAGAAAGTAGCCGCCCTTGACCCTGTCCATGGGCAGGAAGGTCAGTTCGTCGTCCTCTTCGAATTCACTAAAGTCGACAGAGGGATTAAGCTGGCAAACATATCGCAGCGGAACGGTTTTCCATTCATGCAGTACGGGAGCTGAATTCATTCCCCTACCTCCTCGCCCCACTCCGTGAGCTTCCGGCGCAGCAATTCCTTGTCCGGCAAATAAAGCTGGTATTCCCGCGCGTGGATATTGGCCTCCTTGGGTAGGGTGATTTCCACCAGGGCGTCATGCTTCTTCTTGCAGAGGACAATTCCCACGGTGGGCGATTCCTCGTCCAGTTTTACAAAGCGGTCGAAGTAGTTGACATACATCTGCATCTGGCCCAGGTCGCCATGACCCAGTTTGCCGATTTTGAGATCGATCAGCACATAGCAGCGCAGCAGGCGGTTATAAAAAACCAGGTCGACAAAGAAATGCTCTTCGTCGAAGGTGAAGCGCTTCTGCCGGGCCTCGAACAGGAAACCCTTGCCCAACTCCAGCAGGAAATGTTCGAGCTTGTCGATGATGGCCGATTCCAGGTCGGATTCGGAATACTTCGCCCTTTCATCGAGACCGAGGAACTCAAGGACGTAGGGTTCTTTGAGCAGATCTTCGGGGCGGGCGACGAGCTGCCCTTCGGCGGCAAGTCTTTTTACCCCTTCCTTGTCGCGGCTGAGGGCGAGGCGCTCATACAGCCCTGAATTGAACTGGCGCTTGAGTTCCGGCAGTGTCCAGCCGCCTTGCGCAGCCTCAATCTCGTAAAAACTGCGCTCGTCCGGGTTGTCGATGGAAATCAGAAAGACATACTGCGACCAGCTTAGGTTGAAAGGAGAATTGAATTTGGCAGATGCCGTCAGCCAAATCTGGGGTGATTGCTCAACATTCGTCAATTTCCCAGACGGCATCTGGGATTTTTCCATCGACGGCAATTGCGCAGACGGCATCTGCGCAATTCGGCGATCCTGGTAAGCCAGATAAAACCTGCGCATGTACTCTAGATTCCGCTTGGAAAACCCCCGCCCGAACTCAGCCGTCAGAGCAGCGGAGAGTTCCTTGAGCAACGCCTTGCCATACTCAGCCCGTTCCTCGCCGCCCTGTTCATGCTCAACAATGCGACGACCAATCTCGAAGTTGGTGAGAACTTGAATGAGATCGACGGAATGGACCACCGCCCGGCGGGCGGATTGAATCAGGTCGCGGATTTCGTGAAGCAGTTCCTTCACTCCGTCACCTCCCGCAACAACCCCATGATCCGTTTCTCCACTGCCTCCAGCTCCGCGTCGATCTCGGCCAGCGGCCTCGGCGGCTGGTACTGGAAGAATTCGCGGTTGAAATTGATCTCGTAGCCCACCTTGCCAATACCGCCGTCCTGTTCATCCAGCGTGTCGCGGTCGATCCAGGCGTCCGCCACATAAGGGCGCACCTCGCGCAGCACATAGCTGATTACGTCTTCCTTGAGGGGGATGTTTTCAAAGTCCTTCAGGTTGGAGTCGGCCTCGTACTCGACATATTTCCCTTTCCCGGCCGGGTTGAGTCCCAGCAGGGCTTTCAGCTCATCCGGTGCAAGCTCGGGCAGGGTTTGGCCGGGAAACAGCGCGTCGAGATCCAGTTCAACTCTCTTATGTTCCTTGGCAATCACCGGCTCGGCCTCGGGGTCAACCTCGGTGAAGGCATCACGGAAGGCCTTTTTTTGGGCCGTGCCCTTGGCTCCCTTGGCCCAGCCTTCGACATCGTCGGGCAGACATTTGACGATCTTCTGCACCTCGTCCCACACCTGATTCCAGTTGTCATGCGCTTCGCTGCCGTACACTTCTTCGATGGCCAGCACGGCGTCGAGCAGTTCCGGGCAGGTGTCAAGGTAGCGTTCCTTGGCCTCCGGGGTGAGCTGGAACTTGAGGCGCAGTGGACGCAGGATGGTAACGCGACGGTAGCCGAAATCGGCGTTGTCGAAGACCTTGCTGGTCTTCGATTCGGTCAGCGCGCCGTGCTCGCGGGTCACTTCATCGATGGCTTTTTCATCCAGCCAGCGGCGCTTGTTGCCGAGGCTGCGTTTCATCGGTGTCCAGCGGTCGCGGGCGTCGATCAGTTGGATTTTGCCCTTGCGGTGGTTCTCTTTGCGGTTGCTGAGCACCCAGACGAAGGTGCCGATGCCGGTGTTGTAGAACATCTGCTCGGGCAGGGCGACGATGGCCTCCAGCCAGTCGTGCTCGATGATCCAGCGGCGGATTTCGCTTTCGCCACTGCCTGCGCCGCCGGTGAAGAGCGGCGAGCCGTTGAAGACGATGGCGATGCGCGAGCCGGGCTTGTCGCGGTTGCCCTGCTGCCACGGCTGGAACTTGGCAATCATGTGAATCAGAAAGAGCAGCGCGCCGTCGTTGATGCGCGGCAGCTTGCCGTTATAGCCGCGAAAGTTGGGCCAGCGGTCGATCTCTTTCTTCTCCCCCTTCCAGTCCACGCCGAAGGGCGGGTTGGCCAGCAGGTAGTCGAAACGCATGTCGGAGAACTGGTCGTTGGTCAGGGTGTTGCCGTATTCGATGCGGCTGTCCTTGTGCCCCTTGATCAGCAGGTCGGAGGCGGCGACGGCGTAGGAGCGCGGGTTGTAGTCCTGGCCGTAGACCTTGACCGTGGCGTGTTCGTTGTGGGCGCGCAGCCAGTTCTGGCTCTCGGCCAGCATGCCGCCGGTGCCGCAGGCCGGGTCGCAGATGGTGACGATCTTGCCTGCCTGGGTGAGCACCTGGGTATCGGGCTCCAGCAGCAGGTTGACCATCAGGCGGATGACTTCGCGCGGGGTGAAGTGGTCACCGGCCGTCTCGTTGGCCGCTTCGTTGAACCGCCGGATCAGGTCTTCGAACACCAGCCCCATGGTGATGTTGTCTACATGGCGGGGGTGCAGGTCGATTTCGGCAAACTGCGACACCACCTGGTAGAGGCGGTTGGCCTCTTCGAGCTTTTCGATCTCCTTTTCAAACTCGAAACGTTCGAAGATCTTTCGGATGTTCTCGGAAAAGCCGTTGATGTAATCGGCCAGGTGGCGGCCGATATTGTCCGGGTCGCCCTTGAGTTTGCGGAAATCAAGCTGGCTGTGATTGTGAAAGCCCAGCGGCTTGCCGTCGTCGTCTTTGGCCAGTTCGTTCAGCACCCGGTCCACCAGCTGCGGATCTTTGTCCTTCAAAGTCTCGTAGCGCTTGAGCACTGCCTCCTTGGTGGGGGCGAGCACGGCATCGAAACGGCGCAGCACAGTTAACGGCAGCATGACCCGTTCGTACTGCGGCGGCCGGTACGGCCCGCGCAGCAGGTCCGCCACGGACCAGATGAAATTCGCCAGTTGCTGAAAATTGCCTGGGGTCATGAGTGAATATCCTTGTTATCGAGATTCAGCTTGCCTTGGCCTGCCATCCGCTTACAAAACGCCTCGAATTGCCTTCTCGCCAGCTTGAAGGGAACCGTCTTGCTGTTTTCCCAGCGGTTGATCGTGGAAAAGCTCACGCCCAGCTCGTGAGCCAGCTCTTCCTGGCTCAGCCCCAGTTGCTGGCGGACTTCTTTGACCGTCTCCGCAAAATTTTCCGGTGCCTTTGCCATATCGATTTGCCTCAATTCCTGGTGCGCCACCAATTCACCTGCAGCGAGCGAACGCAATTTGCCCAACCTACAATTACGACGATTAATATAGCAGGTGACAACGCATGTGGAAAGCGGAAAGTTGGCGCTTATTTCAGAATTTTCCGACACATCCCGCCGCCACCCGGTAAGTAACCCCTCAGAAGCAATCGCGAAAAAATTTCATCAGACGCCCGACACTTTCTCTGTCTCTCCGGTAAGTAAGGGCAGAATCCAAAACGATGAGCCACCGACCATGGACATCAACGACCTGGTTGACGGAATCATGAAGAGTATCAACCAGTTTGCCTTTGATCCCGCCGAGCAGCGGTTGCAGGAAAAAATGCAGGAGTCCGGACGAGGTCCGGAGAATGAGGGTAACAATGCGGAGAATTTTCGGCGAAAGAGAAGCGGGGTG
>JAJBAV010000061.1 GCA_020532085.1 Candidatus Cloacimonadota bacterium
CATCGTCTGGATTTCTGCCGACGAGCGCCGCCTGCCGGTGAAGGTCCGCAGCGAGGTGGCCGTGGGCCACTTCACGCTGGAGCTGACCCGCATCGAGAACGTTGGGCCGGGCTGGAACGAATGAGCCGCCGGAAGCGCGAACTCCCGGCGGCCCATGGAAAGACGCTGAGCGGTCTCAGTAGCTTTCGGCGGGGAAGCTGACGACCACCTGTTCCTGGCCGGACTTGGCCTTGACGATCTCGCCGATGACGTAAGCCTCCAGGTCCATGCCCTTGAGCCTGTTGCGCACGTCCTCCTCCACGTCCTTGCCCACGATGAGCATGTAGCCCACGCCGCAGTTGAAGGTCTGGAGCATGGTCGGCCAGTCCAGCCCCCCCTGCTCCTTGAGCCAGCGGAAGACCGGGGGCACGGGCCAGGAACCGAAGCTGAAGCTCGCGGCCACGCCCTTGGGCAGGACGCGCGGCACGTTGTCGTAGAAGCCGCCGCCGGTGATGTGCACCATGCCCTTGATGGTCAGGTCGCGCAGCAGGTTGAGCACCGGCTGGACGTAGATCCGCGTGGGCTGGAGGAGCACCTCGGCCGCAGTCCGGGCTTCGTCGCCGGGGAAGGGGTCGGAGGGCTTCAGGCCGGAGGCGTCGAACACCTTGCGCGCCAGGGAGTAGCCGTTGGAATGCAGGCCGCTGGAGGCCAAACCCAGAATCCGGTCCCCAATGGTGATGGTCGAACCGTCCACAATGCGCCGGTCGTCCACGATGCCCACGCAGAAGCCCGAGAGGTCGTACTCCCCCTCGGCGTAGAAGCCCGGCATCTCGGCCGTCTCGCCGCCCAGCAGGGCGCAGCCGGATTGCTTGCAGCCGTCGGCGACGCCCGAGAGCACGCTCACGGCGCGCTCGGTGTCGAGTTTGCTCGTGGCGAAGTAGTCGAGGAAGAACAGCGGCTTGGCGCCCTGGACCAGGACGTCGTTGACGCTCATGGCCACGAGATCGATGCCGATGGTGTCGTGGCGGTCGAACTGGAAGGCCAGCTTGAGCTTGGTGCCCACGCCGTCGGTACCGGCCACCAGCACGGGGTTCTCCACGTTGTTCAGGTCGAGCTTGAACAGGCCGCCGAAGCCGCCGATGTCCGTGACCACACCCTTGGTGAAGGTTCCGGCAACCATTTTCTTGATGCGCGAGATGAATTCGCCGGCGGCTTCGACATCCACTCCGGCGGCCTTGTAGGCGTCCGTACGCTTGGGCATGGGGGGGCGGTTCTCCTGTGTCTGTTGTCGGCAAAGCGCCTGTTCCAAAATATAAGTCCAGGCGACGCGGAGTTCAAGGCATTTCCTCGCTTTCTCCCGGCGCGAAGCTTGCATGGTTCGAGAAAAAGAGGGACAGTGTTTCCCGTGAAGACGGGGTTCCGAACCCCGCGAGGAGCCGCCATGCGTTCATTCGTCGCCGTCCTTTGCCTGGTTCTGGCCGTCGCCTTTTCGACGCCCGCCGCCGCCGGAAAGTTTCCCAACAAGGACACGGCCAAGAACAGGCAGGACAACACCTTCGGCACCCGCAACGCCGACGAGGTCACGACCATCACGGAGAACGCCACCGACGGTCTGCGCATCGAGTCCGTGCCGCGCAGTCAGCCCGAACGGGACTGGTACGAGAACATGGTCATCGGCGTGGACGTGGGGGTCAACGCCACGAATAAGGGGACCAGGCGCTGATTCCGCGTCTCGCCGTTGCTTTTCGCCGGGGCTGGGATACAATGGCGGCATACTCCGGAGGCGAACCATGCGCGAGGCCAGGCTGTGGGAAGCGCTGGGCGGCGGCAAGGTCCAGTGCCGCCTGTGCAACCATTTCTGCCGCATCGACGACGGTGATCGTGGCCGTTGCGGCGTGCGCGAGAACCAGGCCGGGACACTCCTGACCTTGGTCTACGACCGGGTGGCCGCGGCCAACCTGGACCCCGTTGAGAAGAAACCTCTCTACCATTTTCAGCCAGGGACCCAGACCTTTTCCTTCGGCACGCCCGGCTGCAACTTTTCCTGCTCCTTCTGCCAGAACGCCTCGCTCTCCCAGCCGCCGCGCGGGGGGGGGCGCATAGCAGGGCATCCGGCGACCCCGGAATCGCTTCTGGCGGCGGCCTTGGAATGCGGGGCGGCCAGCATCTCCTACACCTACTCCGAGCCCACGGTCTTTTTCGAGCTGGTGCAGGACACCGCCCGGCTGGCCCGCGAGAGGGGCCTCAAGAACATCCTCGTGTCCAACGGCTTCATGTCCCGCTTTTGTCTCGACGAACTGGCGGGGCTGGTGGACGCGGCCAACATCGACCTGAAGGCCTTCACCGAGGAGTTCTACCGGGACCGCTGCGGCGGCAAGCTCGCGCCCGTGCTGGAGAACCTCAGCCGCATCCGGTCCCTGGGCTGGTGGCTGGAGGTCACGACCCTGCTCATCCCCGGGCTCAACGACTCGGACGGGGAACTGCGGGACATCGCCGGGTTCATCGCCCGGGAGCTGGGCCCCGACACGCCCTGGCACGTGTCGCGTTTTCACCCGCAGTACAAGCTGCAGGATCTGCCGCCCACGCCCCTGGCCAGCCTGGAGCGCGCCGCGGCCGCCGGGAACGCGGCCGGTCTGCGCTACGTCTACGTGGGCAACGTGCCGGGCAACGAGCACGGGCACACCTTCTGCCCTGCCTGCGGCCAGGTGGTGATCCGCCGTCTCGGCTTCGCGGTCACCGGGCTGGAGGTCAAGGACGGGCGCTGCGTGCGTTGCGGCGAGGCCATCGCCGGGGTGGGCCTGGGCTGACGCGCCTTGCGGGCGGACGGCTTTTCACGTAAGCAACCGCCACCGGTCGGGGCGTGGCGCAGTCTGGCAGCGCGCCAGCTTTGGGAGCTGGTTGCCGGAGGTTCAAATCCTCTCGCCCCGACCAAGAAAGCATTGAAAAGCGGATGGTTGAAGACCACTCCGCTTTTTCATTTTTCGACCGTCAGAAACGATTTTCCACCTTGACTGTCTCCATATTGTCTCCGTTTTTTCCCCGCTGTTTCTTCCTCTTTCACTGATACCGTCTCCAAATTGTCTCCATGCCCCTGTCGCGCTCCTCCGTCTGCGAAATCCGGCGAGGGGCATCTGCCCAGATGCGAAAACGGCATCCGCCGCTCGCGCGCTAGGTCGGCAAGAGAATCCAAGTGATGAATCATGCGGATTTCAAAAAGACATTTCAAATTCTAGTCAAGGGAGAAATTCGATGGGAATGGAGTGAAGCATCGTGGAGACACTGCTGACGATCAGCGAGTTGGCGGAAATTCTCAGAACCACCCCGCGCGGCATTCGTTTGCGCAGACACCGCCGTCAATCCTTGCCTCCCGCGCTTCGCCTTGGCGGCAAGCTGCTGTGGAGAGAGCGTGATGTCACCGCTTGGCTTGAAGCCGAAGCGCTACGCCAGGGCATAGAGGGCGCGGCCCCGGCCGCACAGACCGATTGCACGGAATCCCGGCAACCTCGCCGTTCCGGCCGTCCCCGGAAAAACATTGGTGCTGGCTGAACATGGGCACTTCTTGTTCGTTCGACCATATCTGCGCCTTCCTCGCAGCAGAGGGGAGGGACGCATGTTTCCGTTTTACGGAAACGTGGCCTCCGTCGCCTTTTGGGCTCGGTCGGCTGGCGTCCGGAAGGCATGACTGATGGCTCGGCCGAAGAAAAAAAACCGCCTGGAACACATTGTCGGCGTGCGTTTGAATGGGAAAGACTATGCCGAGGCTCAGTCGCGATCCAAGGTCTGCGGCCTGCCGCTTTCTGCGTGGATGCGCGAAGCGGCGCTGGGCCGCCGATTGACCCCAGCGCGGCCTGCGATCAACCAAGAGGTCTGGGGAATGCTGGGGCAGTTATTGTCCACGCTCACCCTGCTCAAAGAGAACAGTCAACAGGTGAAACCAGAGCATTTCGGCATGATGAGCGATTTCGTCGGCAGGATTCGGGAGAAGCTTTCCGCATGATCGGCCACAAAGTCACTGGCACGGGGTTTCGAGGCTTAGCCAAGTATGTCCTGGGCAAACCCGGTGTGCAACGGCTGCCTGTGGGCACCCTGGCCGGAAAAACTCCGGCGGCCTTGTCCCAGGAAGTGGCTTGGCTGCGGGCAGCACGCCGCGACCTGTCGAAGCCGGTGCTGCACCGGACCTTGAGCTTGGCCCCGGGGGAGAGTTTGACAGTGGAACAATGGTCCTGGGTCGCGGTCAACTACATGAAACAAATGGGCTATGGCTCTGTTCCTTGGTTTTCAGCTGTCCATGAGGATTCAGGCTGCCAGCATCTTCATATTTGCGCGCTGTCCATTGATCCTACCCGCCAAGATCGCTTCGGCCGACCGGCACGCGTCGCGGATAGCAACGACTTCGCCCGTTCCGCGCGAATAATCCAGATGATCGAACGTCAGCTGGGGCTGCGGCCCGGGGCCATGACCCCGGGCGAGGCCGCGCGTTTGCCTCGGCGACAGCCGCCAAGCCGGCATGTGCAGCGTTTGGCCCGAACGGGCGAACCCCCTGAAAAGGTCGTTCTCCAGGCGCGCATTGAGTCGGCGTTGCAGGCAGCCGTTGATTTCAATGATTTCAAAGCACGTTTGGAGTTGACTGGTGTTGAAGTGAGAGAAAACTGGAAGGCCGGAGCGCTGAGAGGGCTGAGCTTTGGGCTTGGCGGCTATCGGGCCAAGGGTTCTCAGCTTGGCAGAAGATATGCGGCCTTGGGCGTCATCAAAGAACTGGAGATACGGCATGAGCAACGAGACGGACACGGTTTCCAAGGTGGAGCGGCTGCGCCAGACCCAGCAGACAGAGGCGGCGAAGGCCATGGACCGAGCCGAGGGAGTGTTGGCCCTGTTGCACGAGATTCGGGATGCAGTGATTGCGGTCAATCCCAGGGAGCCAATGACCCCGGGAGCGGCGATGACTCAGGCCGAGATCCGGGAGGTGTTGAACCAAGTGGTTATTCAGCTTAAAGAAATACAAAAGTCATTACCTCGAGCCAAGCTCTGGAGATGGTTGCTGGAGCGTTTGGAGGGTTTGCAGTCGATGCAAGAGGAAGCACGTCGCAGTGTGTATGCGTTGATTCCCATGATCATCCTGGCCGCTCTAGGGACGAGTCTCCTCACGGCATTCTTCACCGGCCAAATCACGCGGTCCATTCTCCGGGAGTTGCTTCTCAGTCTTTCCGGCCAATAAAGGAGCGAAGAGTGGGTAATGATCATGACGTGACTCCCTTTGAGGAACCGGGTAGCTACGTGCGAAAACAGAAGCAAAGACGACTTTTGCCCTTGAATGAGGTTGGCTTTTTTATAAAAAGTTATTAAATACAATTTATTGACAAGATGCTGCGGGCGATGTTCGGAAGGATTTTCAAGATACTCTCATCGAGTTCATCCCCAGAGCGGGGCAAGCTGAAAGAGCACTTTGTCCCGGCGGGTTGCGCGGGATCGGCCCAGTATGTCTCCCTGGATACAAGCCCAAGATCGCACGATGGGAAACTCTAGCCCCTTCTCATCGATGGAATTGCGTAGCTCATGTGCTTGGTGTTTTCACGTGCCGGAGCGGCAGGGTACTCCCCCTTGGCCACCACTGGACTCCAACGGGTATAATCGACTACCTAAATCGAGCGGAGGGGGCCCATTGAAGCCTTCCTCGGCAGAAACCGGGAGAAGATTGACTCCAAAAATGGTGCGAATGGGGACAGCTTGATCGCTGAAGCGTGATAATGCTGCTCGTTTCGGTTGTGAAACCGGATTTTTCAGGAAGTTGGACGCACCTCTCCCTTCGCTGGACATGGAGCGGGGCGTTCAGATCAGGTCCAGACGAATTTTGGAGCGTTCAGGCAGCGCTCCCACAGTTCTTTGAAACGCAACGATTCCATGGCTATCGCCGTGACCTTGAGTACGGTTTTGCCAGCATGGGACACCACCTTGGCGGCAACGTCCACCAAGCGACGACGCAAGGTGGTTGGGAAGGACTTGACTGGCACCACCGGCTCACTCACATCTTCCTTGAACGCTTCAAACAGGAAGAAGCCGAGGATCATGGTGTAATAGAAGGCGGCGTTGGGCACGAAGCGCTGGAACGGCAACTCCTCGAAGCCGAAATCCTTGAATGCCCTGTGCACCAGTTCGTCCGCGCCGCGTTGGTGGTAGGAGTGGATGATGGCATCGGTCTCGGTCATGAATTCACGGCCAGCCTTCCGCAGCTGCTGATCGACGACACCGCCCATGCCGAGGTTGGTATAGACGATGGTGCCGGGTCGCGATCCGGGGAGCAAGAATTGCTTCTCCTCCAGCAGAGGCCTCCAAAAGATGGCTCTGTAGGATTTTGCCCAGGACTTGCGGCGGTCGCTGAACTCGAAGCACTGCCAGACATCCTCGTCGGTCTTGCCGAAGTGATGCTGAAAGACGGTCTCGGGGAGTGACCCGATCATGTCCTTGATGTCGCCGTAGAATTTGCCCGCGCAAATGAAGCCAATATTCAGGCGCTCCATCTCGGCGAAGAGGTCCTGGTCAAAGAATCCGGAGTCCATGCGAATGATGATAGGGACGGTCTCGCTGTAACGGGTACGGATCATGCGCACCACGTGGCGGATCATGTTCGGGGCCGAGTCGCCGTTGAGGGAATGCTTGTCGCCGCCACGGAATACGGCGTCTATGATATACCGACCCCAGGTCATCTGGAGCGGCTGGAAGCCCAGGACTTTCTTGTATGTGGGTTTGACACCGTCTCGTTTCGGGGCTTGGTCGTTGTCCATGACCATGGTGTCGATATTCAGTTCGATCACCTCAGGGTTGGCAATATTGAGTCGCCAGAGAAACAGGTGCTGCAACAGACGACGGAAAAGGTAGGTCCTTTGTGCGGAAAAGGCTTGGTAGAACCGCTTGACGGTATGCGAAGAGGCCATGCCATTGATGTCTGTTTCGATAGCGGCTGCGTAGCCGGGGTCTTTGGCCAGGACATCGAAGTGGGCCAGGTGTCGACTGGTGCCGTCGAAGAGGAAGCAGAGCACCTGCTTGCAAAGCTCATCGATAGGCGTGCCCTTGGGGTTCTTGCGCATGGAGCCGAAAAGGCGGTTGATGTGGGGGAAAAGGCCAATCCCACGAAGGTAGCGAGCAAAGAGGTTGAGCCCGGCCCGGCTTGTCAGACAGTCGTTCGTGACCTGGACATCGTCGATGAATTTTGCTTTGGTTCTCTTTGAGTTGGACATCCAGCCCTCCACCAAATGGGTGAAACGTTCATGACGTAGTGACTGGATGTGATTGTAAACAAAAACAAGGCGATATGCCAACTTTGATGTTGTGT